>CAMWJC010000009.1 GCA_947174495.1 uncultured Lachnospiraceae bacterium
AACTTGCAATAACTAGTAAGTTCCACTTTTAAAAATTATGCAATTAAAATTATATATAGGAAAATTATCCACAAATTATGCACAAATCTATCCACAATTTTGCAAAATCCGTTGACACTTGCAAAAAATCATGGTATTATATGAGCACTTAATAGTAATAATTTTTCATTTTTGTCATATAATATTTTGGAACGTACTCCGGTGTCCTTCGGGCCCGGGGTCTTTTTTTGGGGGAAAATTTATGTCTGATAAACCATTTAAAACCCATGACGAATTAATTGCGCTTCTCATTAGCCGTAATATTGACATATCCACTCCTGAGCAAAGAAGCTTTGCCAAGAAAGCTTTACAACATGAGGGCTACTATAATTTGATTAATGGATATAGCAAACTTTTCCTAATTACTACTGTTCCTGATGATACATATAAATCTGGAACAACCGTTGATGAAATTTATTCTCTCTACGATTTTGATAGAAAGTTAAGAAATATTATCTTTAAATATATCTTATCGGTTGAGACCAACATAAAAAGCCTTATCGCTTATTATTTTCCTCAACAATATGGGCATGACAATTACATGCTTTATAATAATTTTGACACAAACAAGCGAGATGCAGATCAAAATATTACAACTGTCATTTCCGAATTTCAAAAACAAATTGCATCAAGAGCTAAAGATCCTAGCATATCCCACTACTTAAAGAAATATGGTTATGTCCCTCTTTGGGTATTAAACAACATACTTACACTTGGACAAATAAGTAAATTTTATAGTATCCTCAAGCAGCCTGACCGACAGAAGATTTCAAGGATTTTTCAAATAACTGATAATCAGTTAGAAAGTACACTATTCTATTTATCATCTATTCGGAATTTTTGTGCTCACGGAAACAGACTATATTGTTTTAGAACCAAGCGTCCCCTCATTGATTTTAGCGCGCATGCTGCTCTGAATATCCCTAAGTCAGATGGTTATGAATACGATTATGGAAAACGCGATTTATTTGCCTCCATGATAGCTTTAAGATATGTGCTGCCAAAATCCGATTACCTAAAACTAATAAAGGAAATCTACAGATTATTTAGTACCATTCGCCCCAAATTATCTACAATAAATGAAAATGATATTTTAAAAGAAATGGGATTTCCTATAGATTGGCGAAATCAATTAGCTTCACTGGTCAAAAGCAAATCTAATATATAAGGAAGGCCAGAATTGACCTTCCTTATATCGAGATGTCACATCAGCTATCACACCTGCGCACCGGATGCCGGATCACCGTCCGCAGCTTCTCTTCTGCCGCCTTTCTGGGGTCGCTTAAATAAATCTCCTGATGAAAGCGTCCCCCGGAAAAGTCCGGAACATATCCGTTTTCTTTGACGTAAAGCTCCATAAGCCGAATGGTCTCCGGCTCCATATCGTAGCTGCCAATGTGCATGCATTGCACACATATTCCTGCCTCATAGGTCAAAAATTCTACTTTTGAAAAATCTTTTTTCTTTTTCTCCGTTGCTTCTTGAATTGCCCAATCAAAATCTTCCTTTTTCACAAAATCCGGAAGCCGGATCATGGAAATCCACTTGAAATCCTCCTTATGGGCATAGTCAATCCCCTCCGTATTTTCCTGCCACCAAAGTCCTTCCAGCGGCGGGACCACATAAGAAAAATATCCGTCAATCTTATAGCTCCCTTTGTAGCTCATCTTGATGGTAAAAGCAATGGCATACAGCATCTGAAGTGCGGCTTTGTATTCTCCCTCCGGTTCGTTGGGGTCTCCCTTTCCCCGGACAGCAATATAATTCATCTTGGGAATTTCAATAATGGACGGCTTCTTTGGCGGCATATAAAATTCCCGGTATTCTTTCTTATAATCAAAAGACATTTCTCTCCACCCTTTCTGATCTCATTCCGACCTTAAAATGCTTTTCTAATCTCGTCCCTGCCATAAAATGCTTCCTTATTCACCCAACAGTTCCTGCTGTTTCTTTTTGCTGAATCCTCTAAGCACCAACTGATAAGACTTGTCCAGCATATCCTTCAGCAGTTCATCCGGAACCTGTCCATCCGGCTTTACAGAATTCCAGTGTATTTTGTTCATGTAATAGCCGGGAATGATATCCTCATACTGCGAACGTAAGAAATCTCCTTCCGACGGTTCCAGTTTCAGAGTAATATAGTAAGGCTCATTTTGCTCATTCAAGCAGACTGCTGCAAACATTTTTCCACCGATCTGATAACGTATCCAATTCCAGTCCGCCTGAAGATCTTTCGTCACTCCTTTTTTCTGCAACAAAAATTCATCAATCCAGTCGTATCTCATCCTCGTATTCTCCTCCTTCCTTAGTCAACACCCCGGGGCAAAGCATCGAGGGTGTTGACCCTTGCGGCAATCGCCAAATATCCATGCAAGCATACCCACTTGGCTCATTGCTCGTGGGAATCCATTTTCAGCTGTGTCAAAATCTTCTCAAACTTCTTCTCGGACAAAATTTCATGGGTCAGAAATTCTCCATTATAAAACAAGCTGTAGGTGGTAAAAGGGCTGGCCGCATTCTGCGCTTCCTCGCGGGTGAGAATTGGCACTGCCGTAAAATCCAGATTTTTTTCTTTGGCTATGTCTGCAATCAGCGGAGCATATTTTGCCGTAAAAGGGCACTGACTGGTATAATAAAGCACAAATCCTTTCGGCATGTCCTCCCGTTTTTTGTCTTTTACCTGAGATTTGAACTTTGGCTTTTCGGCTGTCTCTGCAAATGGCAGGTACATCAGTTCAAAATAGGGATCAGCCACATCCGCCATCTTAAATCCTTTATACTTCAGATAAGCAGGATCAGCCAAAAATCCCATCTTCTTTTTGGAAGACAAAATCACCAGGCCATTCTTTTGCTTCTCTCTGCTGTCCCTGATGCATTCTTCCAACAGCTGATTGGAGTGTCCCTGTCCTTTCCATTGCCCTGACACCCACAGACAGTCAATATACATGTATCCTTCTGCTTCCACAGGCGCCCACGCATATTCCGCCGGGATGTATTCGATAAAGCATTTTCCTCTCACATTCCCCTTCAAAAAGACCAACCCTTCATCCAGCCGTTCTCTGAGCCACGCCTTTTTCGACATTACCTGAATATCCTTATTGTTGGCAATAGCGCAGCAAATATGTTCCTCCTCAAGATTTTCCTTAGTCAGTCTGATCAGTTCCATCCGTTTCCTCCTCTTTATACACTTCATACTCCTCATACTTGTCCTGCATTTTCCGGATTGCTTTTTTCAGCTCCTCCCGAATTTCCACAGGTTCCAGAAGCACCGCCTTCTCTCGGAAAGACAACAGCCATGTGATCAGGTTTTCTTTATCTGTATAGTCCGCCTGAAAAAGCAGCTTTCCGTTGTCCAGCTCCCGAAAGCTTTCCGTTCCGAATTCCTCCACCAGCCTCCATTTGCAGTCCGGTTCAAAAACAGCCTTCACCCGGATACCTCCCGGAAATATCTTTTCGTCTTGAAGATCCGGCACAGGCGCCTTTCGTTTCTCAAATTTATTTCCGCTAAGACATAAGTCTTCCATACGATTCAGCTTAAAAAGGCGAAAGTCCTTTCTTGTCTTGCACCAGCCCCACACATACCAGCTTGACCAGCGGAAGATCAAATAATAGGGCTCAATAATTCTTCTGTTTTCTCCTTTGGGGGAATAATAGCAAAAATCAAGTTCTATACACCCATCAATTCCCTTACGGATCATCTCGATCTTGGGAGCAAGGGAATTTTTATACCAGGATGAAAGATCAATCAGCACCGACTGATTTCCTGTCATAAAATCAGAAGAACCGGCGGACAGCTTCTCCATAAGCTGTCCGTAGCGGTTGGTTCCGTTTATGCTGTCCAGACTCCGCAGTCCGGCAAGGATATCCTGCATTTCCACGTTGGTCAGCAGCGTCCGGTTCATCTTATAGCCTTCCATGATGCAGATACCTCCGCCCTGTCCCTGTCTGGTGACTATGGGAATCCCTGCCATACACAGCTCCTCAATATCCCTGTTAATGGTTCGCCTGGAAACTTCAAAGCATTCCGCCAATTCCGGAGCTGTTACTGTATCCTTTTGTAATAGAATGGATAAAATCCCTATCAGACGTTCTATCTTCATATCTTCTTTCCTTTGTCTCATTGTATCAGATCAAACACGACATCTGTTCGTCATGTTTATTACAAATGCCCAAATTCCCATCTGCTTTGTTACTGTCCATGGACTACACCGCAAACACTATACTTTGCAGATATTCTATAAAGTTTCCGCCGATAATGCATTTTAGTTCCTGCTCGTTCATCCCCCTCTGTAAAAGGGCAGCAGTAAGAAGCGGTATCTGTCCGTGGTGAAGCAAACAATCATCTCTCTCTGTAAGAATCCGCCCATTAAGCGCCGCTCTGGCCATGTCGTAGGAATCACACAGATCAAACCCATAGCCCACATGCTTTGCGCCAATCCTTTCCACCTCGTACTCAATATGACGGCAAAGCATTTCCAGATGATTTCCGGCCTCGGAACCGGCAATATATTTACATCCGTTTACACCCATAATTCCACCCTGCGCCGCCAGCGCTTCCATCTGTTCATCGGTCAGATTTCTGTAATTATCAAAGATATGTCTGCTGCCGGAATGCGTGGCAATAAAAGGCCTCTTTGCGATTTGGCACACCTGATCAAATCCCTCATCATTCAAATGGCTGACATCCAAAAACATGGATTTCTCTTCCATGCGCTTAATAACTTCCACGCCAATCTCCGTCAGCCCACCCGGTATCTGCCGATGCTCCAGTGCCTTACAGCATCCGTTTCCCAGCTTATTCGGTCTGCTCCACGTAAGAGCGCAGCCCCGCACCCCCATCTCATAAAGCCGGTCCAAACAGGAAATGTCCTCCCCTATGCAGTCAAGCCCTTCCATATAAATCAGAATGCCAATCTTCTTTTCCGCCAACACCCGGTTCAGATCTGCTCCGTCGAAAACAAGGATAACATCCGAAAGCTCTTTCACGTCCTCCTTGAGCGCCCGGATTTGGTCAAGTGCGTTTTCCCATCCCGGCGCCGGTTCCCCCTCCTTCTGCTGCACAAGCTCACCGTTTTCCACATAAATGGAGGAAAAGACCAGGCGGAGCCCCGCTTCTTTAAAATGTTTCAGATAATGATTTTTCACCACATCTCTCTCACCGTTCTTATTCCGAAGAAGAATCTCACCGGCAAGATCCAGATGGGCATCCACCACCGGATGGGCCGTGTGAAGCGCTACTGCTTTTTCCAGGTAATTCTGTTTTACTTTAATATCCATATCGCTTTCCCCTATATGATATATGACAAGAAAAGGTGCACCGGAAACCTCCAATGCACCTATCTTTTCTTTTACATTATTTATATGCGATTTACTTCCAGTTGACCAGCTCTTCAATCATCTTTGGCAGCTCTGTGTCCATGTTCTCATCCGTGAACTGGCAGGTTCCCACAGCCTTATGTCCGCCGCCGCCGTATTTCAGCATCAGGCTTCCCACATCCACATTGGAGGTACGGTTTAAAATGCTGTAGCCCACTGCGGCCGAGCAACCCTTTCCGCCCTTGCCGTTTACAATCCATACGGAAATATTCTGCTCCGGATACATGCTGTAGATCATAAAACGGTTTCCGGAGTAAATGGGATCTACGCCACGAAGATCAGAAATAATAACATCCTTCTCAACACGCGTATTGGCTCTCACCATCTCTTTAAATTTTTCTGTCTGCTCAAAATATACTTCAATACGTTCTTTCACATCCGGCAGGCTCAAAATTTCATCTGTGTTCATAGTACGGCATGCCTGCATCAGTTCCTCCATCAGACGGTAATTGGGAATCGTGAAATTACGCCATCTTCCCAGTCCGGTTCTGGGATCCATCAAAAATCCAACTAAGATCCATCCGGTCGGATTTTGAACCTCATCAATAGTCAGATTACCGGAGTCCACCTTATCAACCGCAACCATCATCTCATCAAAATGTGCAAAGCGCTCATGGCCTCCATAATACTCATAAATGATTCTTGCACAGGACGGCGTGATCCTGCTTTCGCCTTTATACTTTCCCGCTAACTGCTGGCGCTCATGCTCGCTGGAATGATGGTCAAACCATAGTCCGCATCCTTCTACATAAGGTACGTTTGCAAGAACATCATTTTCATCCACCGGAACCAGTCCATCCTGCAGATCCTTGGGATGTGCAAAAGTCCAAGAATCAATAATCCCCGCCTCCAGCAACAATGTACCGCAGGCAAGTCCGTCAAAATCGGAACGTGTCACTAACCTCATAGTAATTGTAAACCTCCATTCTTCTCAATCTATATATTAAATATAGCTTTACTTTTCAAGATCAACTTTCTTTAACAATTCACGAATGTCCTCCACGGACAGCCATTCCGTGTTATTTCCCGAACTGTAAGAAAAGCCATCCTCCACCTTTTTGCCGTTGGTGTTGATCTTTTGCTTGTCATTCCAGATCACCTGGGGATAAACAATGAAGTGTGTGTCATACTCATAGGTGTTGGCGGAATCCTCCACTGTTACCATGATCTCATGAAGCTTCTCGCCGGGCCGGATGCCGATTTCAGGCATTTTGCAATCGGGAAGCATTGCCTTCGCAAGATCTGTCACCTTAAACGATGGCAGCTTGCTGATAAAGGTTTCTCCGCCGGTAGCCTCTTCCAACGCTTTGATTACCAGCTCAACCCCCTGAGTCAGGCTGATCCAGAAACGGGTCATCCGATAATCGGTAATGGGAAGCTCATCGCCGCCATTTTTAATAATGTTATGGAAAAGGGGAATGATAGAACCTCTGCTCCCCGCCACATTTCCGTAACGCACAATTGAAAAATTAATGTCCTTATTGCCCGCATAAGCATTGGCTGCAATAAACAGCTTATCCGATACCAGCTTCGTGCCTCCGTAAAGATTCACAGGATTGACTGCCTTATCGGTGGAAAGCGCAACAACCTTCTTTACATTAGAATCCAGAGCCGCATCAATCACATTTTGTGCGCCGTGGATATTGGTCTTAATTGCTTCGTTGGGATTATACTCACAGGCGGGAACCTGCTTAAGCGCAGCCGCATGAATCACATAATCCACTCCCTCAAAAGCTCTCTTGAGCCTCTCTTTATCTCTTACGTCACCGATAAAAAACCTGAGCTTGTCAGAATACTCCTTAAACTCTCCCTGCATGAGCATCTGCTTAAACTCATCTCTGGAATAAATAATGATTTTCTTCGGATTGTAATGTGTCAGCACATACTTTGTAAAACACTTACCAAAAGACCCTGTCCCTCCGGTAATGAGAATTGTTTTATTGTCCAATAACATAAACTGCCTCCGATATTGTTTTCTTTCTTTGCCAAAACCAGTATAGCATAAAATATTCACAACAGCAATTTTTATTCTTTTTCCGTTTTCACTCTGCTTTTTCCATCCAGATCCACGGGAACACATCCCTCTTCCATCATCTGCAGCATGATCGGAACAATATTAGGATCAAACTGAGAACCGGAACCCTTCGTAAGCTCGCTGATGATCACATCTTTTTCCAGAGCTTTCCGATAACATCTTTCGTTTGCCATCGTATCATAAGCATCTGCCACGCCGATAATGCGGGCAATCTGCGGAATCTCTTCTCCCTTGAGCCCCTGACAATATCCGGTTCCGTCATAACGCTCATGGTGATACTGTGCACCTTCCGAAATTCCATCAAGAGCCGTACAATCCTTCAGGATTTCACCACCTATTCTTGGATGTGTTTTCACAACCTCCATCTCTTCTTTGGTCAGTTTATCTGCTTTCTTCAGAATACTGTCCGGAATACCGATCTTACCTATATCATGCATCAGCGCTATATAATATACCCGTTCCTGATCTTCCTGTGACATATTCATTCTTCTGGCAAGCTCTCTGGAATAATAAGCAACTCGTATGGAATGACCGTTGGTATATTGGTCCTTTGCATCGATGGCCTTCGCAAAAGCCCGAAGGAATTGATCAACGATCGTCTGATATTCCTTCTGGCGCTTTCTGATGCTTGCAATCTTAGCACGTGCAATCAGATAACTGCCAAAAGCCAGCACTGCAATAGCCAGAATAACGCACAAAATCCAGAAAATCGGAAGCTCTGTGATCTTTTTTTCCTTGTGAATATCCACGTAATAGTCAAAACTCATTTCAGGGTCGGACAGTTCATAAACCCGCAGACAGAATCGATAATCTCCGCCGGGTAGATTGGTATAACTGATACTGCTGCTCTTTTCTTCCTTGATCTCCGTTTCCTGTTCGTCAAACCCTTCCAACCTGTAAGACATACCGCTGGCCGTGGTTCCTGTATAAGACAAGGTTGCAAAATCAATGGTGATACGTGTAGCATTTCGGTTAAGTGTAATCTTTTCCGGATGAATATAGCTTTCTTCATCTACACGGATTTCACTGATAATCCCCAGTGGCTGAGGATTATTCACTGCCGAAAATTTAAATGTACTGATACCGCTTCTGGTAACAAGATATAACACACCATTCTCATCTACATAATTCCAGGTATTGGCATTTAAGGAGCCCGTCAAACCGTAAGAAAATCCGTAAAGCACTGTCTGTGCCGTTCCTTCTCCCAGAAGAGCCTCTTTCTCCGCTGCAAGAATCCCGTTATTCTGCATCATATAAAGTATGCCATCTTTTTCGTACAGGTCAAAAATACTGCCTGCGCTTTTTTCAAAGTTCTCTAATTTTCTGAAACTGCCCCCATTAAAATAATAAAGACTGCTGCCTGCACTGATAAACCATCCGTCATTGCTTTTATCCGAAAGCATTCTCAACACAACTCCCTCATTTAGGCCTTCATTAAAACCATAATTGGTAATTTCATCTCCCTTTATGGTATAAATACCGCCGCCGTCACTTCCGGCATAAAGCACGCCGTTCTCATCCTCCGCAAAACATAGGATCGTACCGTTCTCAAGGCCCGTACCGCTTCCCTGTTCGTAATTTTTGATCACCTTTCCATTCTGAATAATACTGATTCCGCTCTGGGTTCCTACTGCTATGGACCCGTCCGCGCGCTCAAAAAGCACCCGGATGCCTTCCCCGGCAAGACCTTCTTCCAGTCCGTAACAAGTAATTTCCTCTGTCTTCGGATCATAGCTCACCGCACCATGTCCATAATAAGTCGCAGCCCATAAAATTCCGTCATCCGTCACAAGCATGTAACGAATACGGTCATTTGCAAGGAATTCCGTCAGCGCATTGCTGACAGGCGTCCAATTCTCATCAAAGGCAAGCAGGCCGTCATCCGCACCTGCATAATATTCTTTCCCAAGCTTTACAATGGTGTTTAAAGCTTTTCCGTTAAGAGTGGCTGCCTCATTGGGAGTCTCAAAGCATCCTTTGGAATACTTTACAATTCCAAGGGTTGTGGAGGCCAGCCAAATATTCCCCTCATAATCCAGCGCAGCACAGTTTACAGAGGCTGCCTTTCGGTTCTCTCCAAATTCCATAAAGCTTCCATCTGCACTCAAGAGTCCAAATCCCCGCAGTCCGGAGATCAATATGGTTCCGTCAGCGCATGCCCGAATCTGATTGTGGGTAAACACATCTCCTGTGTCATAACAGGTAACCTCAAAAGAAGTTTCTGCAAGCTTTTCATCTTTAAAACGGACCCGTGCAAATTCATTGCCGGAGGTTCCAAGGTAAATCTCGCCCTGATCTCCTGACGATACACAGTAGACTTCCGAGTCTTCAAAAAACTGATCCGAAGTAAACTGCCCAACTACTTTATCCTGATCAACCACCTGACAAATTCCCTGGTTCAGACAACACCAAACTCTTCCATAGCTGTCCACGCCAAGCGCATAGATGGTATTTCCCATAAGCGCTTCTTCTTCAATCGGTATCAGCGCTCCATCCCTTATCTCGGCAAGTCCGGAATTGGAGGCTGCGTAGATAGTTTCGTCTTTTCCTTCCACAAAATCCCGAATGCAGAGAAAGGTGTGATCCTCTGCTCCTTCTATCTTGACAAACTGTCCGTTTTCATACACAAAAACACCGGCATCATTGGTTCCGATCCAGAGTCTTCCTTTCGAGTCCTCAAAAAGAGAACGCACGGAGGAAGAAGTAATTCCCTCCTTCTCCTCGCTGTAATTTCTGAATCGCGTCCCGTCATACCGGATCAGTCCGCCATAGCTTCCTATCCATATGTAACCGTCCGAGGTCTGCATGACCACATTGGCTTCACCGGTAGGAAGTCCGTTTTGTTCATTATAAATAGTAACAACATAATCCCCGAAATCATCTGTACTCTCGGAAGCTTTTACTGTAAATGACTGTGTCAGCAAAACTGCTGCTGTTACAAAGCCCAGTAACATCTGCGTAACTCTGACCATTCTTTTCACCATAATCGTCTCCTGTTTTATCACATAAACAAGCGTATCTTATATATTATCGTACAATTATAGTCAAAAGTAAATAGCTGAGCATGCTTTCCATAAATTATCGTTTAGCTAGATTTCAGGGATTAATACGAAAACCCGGATAGAACTTAAAATTCTACGTCGCCACGCTCGATAAAGCGTTCGCGAATTGGCTCCTTTAGAATTTAAGTTCTATCCGGGTTTTAAGTTATTGGCTGACGGAAAACCAGCTAATGACTCCACTACAGTCGCCTAATCCACTGTCTGGTCATCCTCTAAAACGTGGAACATTTCGCCCTAGTGAAGTTCCCAGTTGGGCTTTGCGTCATTCAATACCCCAGCTCCGATTAAGATAAATCCTAAAGGAAGCCATTCGCGAACGCTTTATCGAGCGTGCTGACGTAGGATTTATCTTAATCGGAGCGGAAGGCTTGAATATGTATCCCCAACTAAACGTTAACTTTATTTGTCTCCCCCAGAAAGCACAAGCGCTGCAACTCCGCAAAGTATCCCCGCAATTGGATAGACCACCCACGTCACGCCCCAGTTATTCGTTGTAAAACTCCAAAACAGATAAACACAGGTTGCCAGCAGCATAATGCAGCCACACACCTTCCCCTTCAGCGCATTCCACTTTTTTCTTTCCGGAGAAGGGTTTCCTTCCTTATTATATTTTTCAATATCATATTTAGCTTTCTGCATTCCTGCATAAGTAAGAATTGGCACTGCTACGGAAATTATCAGCATAAATACTGCATCCAGAACCGTTTCCCTCTGCACGGCAGCCTCCCGGCTCAGCACTGCTTCGTCAAGAGCCACGCCGCCCGCAAGCTGAACGAGCAGTCCCACAAGAATCAAACCCACACCGACTGCAACTCTCACCGTAAATTTCCGGTATGCCTGATCTTTTTCTTCTTCTGTGTAAAAATCCTCAATCACCGGATGCTTTTTGGAAAACTGCTCCATCTGCAATCCCATAACCACCATGACCATCACTGCAATAATCAGAAGTGTAAAAAATACTACTGCGGCATATTCCTCATTCATTCCCGCACTTGTCAGAAACATCATCACGCTGATTCCCAGAAGGATTAATCCGATTCCTGCTGATATCCACTTGCTGAACTGATTCTTCTGCCGGTCATAACCATAAATATCTTCTGAAAAGGTTTTTCGAATATCTCCCTGCATCAACGTATCCATACTGCAATGGAACATACTGCAAATCTGCAGGAGCTTTTCCATTTCCGGATAACTCTGCCCCGATTCCCATTTGGATACCGACTGTCTGGAAACCTCCAACTGTTCCGCCAACTGCTCCTGGGTAATATCCTTTTGTTTTCTTAAAAATAATAAATTTTCTGCAAAGCTCATTTTCTTTCCTCCGTTTCAACCGTATTTTATAGTGTTTATTCTACGGTTGCGCGGCGGCAACTTCTATCAATCTCATGTTGCGTTTAAGTTTTTGCGTGTATATTTTCGGTTGCATAATGCATTTTACTTCTCATTGAAGCTTATACAGCGTCCATACGCCCAGCCCTTTCTCGGCGATCACCTGATAGGAGCTTATGTTCTCGTTTCCTTTAAGCAGTTCCCGAATGCGCTCCTCTCCATTTTCATAGTCAGCCGCATAAACCAGTAATGAACTGCTGCCTGTAATTGTTTCGTCCGTAATTGGCTCTTCATTTCCCATGCTCGCCAAATACACCCTCGGGTACTCTATCAGTTCATCGGAAAGCCACCAGATATGATCTCCGGATGCCTCATTATAAAATACCACTACCGGTACATCTTTATGCTCCCGTACAAATGCCATGATCTCTTTTTCTTCTTCATAGAGGAAAAAAACTCTTCCCCGCCAAAGCGCAGTCATATCAATCAGGAGCAGGAGCAGGCAAAGTGTTCCCGGTAAAACCATTGAAAGGAATTTACTTTCCTGATGTCGGGGCATCATTCCTTTCTTTCTCATCCTGACCTCGCTAAGCCCTTCTATACAGCTCCACATTCCATAAATAAGCAACAAACACAAAATCCCGTAAATGGGAAGCTGATAACGATTTGAGGTCTCCCCCAGCAGAAGTGCTGTCTTGGACACAGTAAAAAAGTACCCTGCTGCCGCAAACAGCATCAACGCTGCTGCCGGATTGATTTCTCTGTCCGGAAGCTTTCCTCTCTTTTTCAAATATCCCATGGTCACCGCCAGAAGAGCAAGAAATAAAATCCAGACGCTTAAGGTATCGCTCATCACATAGTCATCAAACAGCCCCCAAAAGAACCGAAGCCTGTCCAGAGTATTGGAAGCATTGCCAAATTCACTGACTGCCTCCGTGCCCCGGTATCCTCTGAAAATGTGCGACAATGCAGGAGGATAATAAATAAGCGCCGCCAAAAGCCCTGCCGCACAGGCAGCCGCATACAAAAACAATTCCCTGATCTTCTTTTTCCGAAGCAGGTAAAAACAGAATCCTGCTCCCAAAAAGAAATGAAAAATAATGTAATAATACTGCGTCAGAAATCCCAAAAAGACCGTTAACGCTAATGGCAGCAGAAAGCTTCGAATCCGAAAATCCTGCCAAAAAACCGCCCGCAAATGGAGTGACAGACACAATAAGACAAAAAAGGTCAAAAGCTGATACATGCGGATAAACATGACTCCGGAGATTACTGCCCCTGAGAATCCCCAGAACAAACAAACAAGAAAAGATAGGATCTCTGCCTTTTTCTCTCCCCACGCCTCTTCCCCGCATATTGCACTTCGTTCTGCCGTACTGCCACACCGGACAGCCATATAAGCCGAATAAGCCAGCAGAATATAGCTCCCCACATAGGCAATCAGATTCACCGCGATTCCCAACCACTTACTAAACACTCCCGGAAACAGCGAGCAGATTGTGTGGAACAAAAAATAATACAGAGGCGGATGCACATCCCATGACTGCATCTGCCAGACAACATCATACCGGAAGCCCTCTCCTCCCAGTACCACAAAATCATTGCGTAGATCCTCTCTCAGCGTCCACTGCCTGTCATTGATAAATAGTCCTGCTGTCTTATTGCTGGAATAATAGGTATATAGCTCGTCCTCATGAAAGCCTGCTTTTCTGCCTCCATAATAAAAGAGCACTGCCAGCTGCAAAAGCAAAAGAACCGTCATAACGAGAATATACTGTTGTTTCCTTTTTTTGCTCATATTTGACCCTCAAATCAAGGCTGGAAGATTTTCTTTCAACCCAGTTTTCATGCATTTCCTTTGAACTTTTTTATTATTCTATGCACTCTCCGCGAAAGCACCGGCGTCCTCCCCAAAAGAAGTAAATATTGTTTATTCTTTTTGGTCAGGTAAGGAGAAGTCGATATCTCTCTGCGATGTTTCCTTAAATAGTCCCTGACCTGTATATAAAAGGCATTTCGCCTATTCATCTGGGAAATCGGAATATGAAGCATATAATCCAGTCTCTGAAACAGTCCGAAACGCATCGCTTCCGGCATAAGCTTTGGATACTGCCTTTCCACCACCTTAAAAACCCTGTCCGCATTTTTCACTATATCCGTAAATACCTGGGGAAATTCCTCTTCGTTCCGTGTTCTGGTATTGCTTCCATAACGATAAAACACATGGTAATCCTGCTCCGGCAAAATTGCCAATACTGGTATTTTGGGTAAAAGCCTTATCAGAAGGTTAAAATCTTCATTCAGCTCCCCTTCTGGGAAACGCTCTTCCTTAAGAAGAGAAGCATGCACCAACTTCGTGCAAAAAGAACAGTCCCCTCTGTGAAGAAGCAATTCCCGCATAAACTGTTCGCATTCCCACAACTCTGCCTGCTCGGGCGGTACACACACATCTTCCATACGGTTTCCCTGTTCATCAATCTCATCCCGGGAGGTCTGCACCATCAACAGATTTTCCGAAAGTGCCGCTGCAAGGAGTCTCTCGTACATTTCCGGCTCAATATAATCATCACTGTCCACAAAACCGATGTAATCTCCCTTGGCCTGTGAAATTCCCAAATTCCGCGCCGAGGAAGATCCGCCGTTTTCCTTATGAAACACCCGCACCCTCTTATCCATCAGCGCCATCTTCTCCGCAAGGGCGCCGCTGTTATCGGTGGAACCGTCATCCACTATAATAATTTCCAGATTTCTCCATGTCTGCCTGCGGATAGAATCCACACATCTTTCTAAATAATCCACAGTATTGTAAACGGGCACGATCACGCTGATCTTTACCGGTCTTCCTGTCTCCTCCAAATGTTTTCCTCCTCTCATAGAGCTTCTCTCAGAGCTTCCATAATCCTTCGTTTTCCTACATCTGTTTATCTTTCCGTATTTATTTACTTTTCTGCATCTATTTATTTACCTGCATCCACCGGAACATCTTCCCCGGTGAAATCACCGGAGCCGGACTTAAAGGTCCTTTTGCTTCCGGCTCAAAATACCCGCTTTGTATTCCTACTATCATCTTTTGCAGTGCTTTGGCAGCATGCTCTGCATTCCACAGATCCCTGACGGTCTCATATGCTGCCAGTGCCATTTTTTCTCTCTCCTCCGGGTGACGGATCAGATATTCCACCGCCTCCCGCATTTTTCCATAATTTCCTGCCGGATAGGCGATTCCGTTTACGCCCTGACGGATCAAATAGGGAACTGCTCCTGCCTGGGCATTGGCAACCACTACGCAGCCACTGTTCATTGCTTCATTGACCACTGCTCCCCAGCCCTCCAGATGATTGCTGGTAAACACATGAATATGACATTTCTCCATAATATTCCGAACCTGCTCCGGAGTCTGAAAACCGTAAAAAGTGATTCTGTCTTCCAAACCGAGTTTTTCAGCGTCATCCCGCAGCTGCTGCTCCATTTCCCCGCTTCCGATCATGTGAATATGGCACCCTGAAACCTCTTTTGCCAGACGGATCATATTTTCCGGATGCTTCAACGGAATAAATCTTCCCGCCCAGACAATATGAACTCCCTCCTTTTCCTTCATTGCCAGTAGCTGCGCCTGAGAGTACTTTCTGGTTTCCGGAAAGTATCCCCACTTAAACATTTTCCCCGGATAAGCATGAATCAAATGAAAATCGGAGGCCACATAAGCTCCTGCACACAAAAGATAGGCCGGTGATTTCCGATAGCGGATATGTTCCCGGTACTTATGAAGCAGACCTTTGGGGGAGACTGCCTTCCATTGCCCCTCCCGGTAGAGCCGCTCGCTGATTCTTATCGTCAGTTTCCCGGCATTCAGCCGTTCCTGTACCAATTCTTCTTTATCATTCCATCCCGCAAGCAGCACATCGCTTTCCAGAATCAAATCTCTGCATCGTTTTTCTTCTTCATAATAACACAGCACATAAGGAAGTTTTTCTCCCGTTCTGCTCCATCCCATGTCAAGGCGCTCCTGCTCCATAGGCTGTGTCTGAATAAAAGCAAAATCTTCTCCCCACTGATTATAGCAGGCATTGCAAAAAGGAATCTGATGATGATTGATGTAGTTGGATATAAAGACAACTGTCATAAGTGTTCTCCCGTCCGCTAAAGACCTTTGGCATCACCATATTTCACGATATATTTCCAAAAGTCTCAAGTAATTGCTTTCTCCGTCATGAACATAATTTGCTTTTAGGGTGGCTTGCCCGGAAAGTCGCTGCGCCAGTGTAAGACCTTCACGATCCCTCTCCTCATCCCACAGATATGAAATAGCTTTTGCCAGCGCTTTTGCATCTCCTGCGGGGAATAAAAGGCCATCTCTGCCATCTGTAATCATATCCGGTATTCCGCCGGCATCAGATGCTGCTACCGGAACGCCAAGCAGCATGGCCTCTCCAACCGTATTGGGAGAATTTTCCAGAACGGAAGCACATACAAATACACTGCTTTTAAGAAAGCGCTCTTTCATCTCTTCGGCACTGAGCTTTCCTGTCATAATTACCTTTTGTTCCAGTCCGTACTGCCTCATCAATTTCAGCAGATATTTTCCATAGGCAGGAAGCTTCAATCTTTGCTTTAAGGAACCGTGTTCTACAACACTATTCCCCGCCACATAAAGCTTTAAATCCGGATAATCGGGCAAAAGCTCCGCCATCGCCTGAAGCACAAAATGCATTCCCTTCAGCGGATAATCTCCCTGCCCCAGAAAAATGCTGTGCCGCTCACACTTTGTCTCATCCCATCTTCCGGTGTAGAACTGCTCCCGCATAGTCTCACTCATGCTATAATATCTAGCTTTCGGATTGATGGCTGCCGTTCCCTCCCGGTCAAACCGTGTTCTTCCGGTAATATTCCCACAGCCCTTAATGATCTCCGCCTCGTTTTGTCCCCGAAGAACGAATTTTTCCTGCTGCTGGCGAATGGAATCCTTTCGAACAAAATCGCGGAATGTCACATGATTTTGCACCTTCTTTGGCAGCCCCGCCATATACACCTTTGCAATCTCGCCGCAAAGCCCCTGTATTCCCACCAGAATTTTCTCCGGCTTTCCAAAAACCCTTACCGCTGCAAGGCTATGAGGAAATTCTGTACCGAATATATGAATCATATCAGGCTCAAAATCCTGAAAAATCTCCGCGAACCGCTTTTCCATCCTGCTATCATAATGCTCCGGATGCCCGATATCCTCCGGAAAGACATAACACTTAATACCCGAAACTGCGAAGAAACCATTCTCTCCAAATTCCGGCATGCCTGTCACATCCCCCTCCCAGGGAAAGCACACACCAAGCTCAAAAGGCGCATCCTTTTTCTGAACACGTTCAAAAATACCGGAAAGCCAGCCTTCCCGGTTGCTGTAAGGCAGCTGCAATTCCCGGGCGATTGCCGGAAGCATAATATTACAGATCCATAAAACCTTTTTCACTTTTCTCCGGCTCCTTCCCTTTCATCTGTTTTTCAGCGCATAAACGGCTTCTTTCATTTTATTATAGATTCCTGCCGTCACTTTATTTTCTGCCATCTTTGTACGAAGCGGTGCCAGAGACAGTAACATCACCATACGAAATCGAAACAGCTGTCCCTTTGGCATATATTTCCTGGTGATCTCCTTATGCTCCGCCGCGGATATCCTTCGGTTTTCTCTGGTTTCCGAAAAGCCGCCTCCCTCATAATCCGCAATCAGCAAATCCCGATAGGCAAACCTTACCTCGCGTTCTTTTTGCATGACAAAAAAGCACCACAAGAACTGCTCATAATCTGCTCTGACCCGGTAAGAAATCTGAAAAGGATGTGCAAGCAGAAGCTCTCTGCTGTAAAAACACGCCTGATGACAAGGCACATTTCGATAACAGCCAAAAGCGTCCATATGAGGATTGGAAGCCACCTTCTGTCCGGTCAGCCGTTCAAAAATATTCCCGTAATAAATTCCCGGTATTTCTTTTATCCGAGCTCTTTCCGTTTCATCAAAAGATTGGATAAACTCCGCCATTTTTTCAAGTACTTCCTCAGAGTAAAACAGATCCCCGCAGTTTAAGTAATAAGCATAGTCTCCCGCCGCCTGGGCTGCTGCCTGATTCATGGCATCGTAAATTCCCTGATCTTTTTTTTCAATCAGCTTTACCTTGTCTTTCTCGAAAATTTCCCAAATACAGGCAAGAGAGCCATCTTTAGACCCCCCATCTTTAATGATAACTTCATAATCCCGAAAGGTCTGAACACAAATGCTCTCCAGAGTTTTTCGCAACTTTTCTCCCGGATTTAAGCAGACCACTATAATCGAAAAATAGGGCACCATCCTTACTCCTCCTTGCACATATACCTGTACAGCCACCTTAATCTGCCGATTTCACTCTAATAAGCAAATCCATATCAATTCACATCAGAAAGAATCGGAACCATATCATGAAACATGAACGTCTCGTAGGGCAGAATCCGAAGCCCGTCATTTCCTGCTTTCATAAGAATAAAAATTCCGAAATACAGGAGCGCCGCTCCCACCACTCCTGCGGTCAAAAATCTTCTCAGCTTACGGTTTTCAACGCCCAATAGCAGCGCCGGCAGGAAGAAAATATGGGTGATGGTCAGGTAATATCCGATCCTGGATATGATAGGCAGGAAGGAACAGCAAACATACATCACCAGCGCGCCCAGATTGCAATAGAAATAAAAACGATTTCTGGCAGAAGCTTTTTCTTTCTTTTTCCTTCCAAGCCACCAGACAAAAAGAGCCAGCAAGAAAACGCCAAGGCAGCGCACGATATTGATCAGGCTGGTTCCTCCTTCCAGATATTCCGTATCTTCATAAGTCGGATAGAGAAAAACTACCACTTTTAAGTAGAAATCCTGCATAAAGAAGAATGTGGAGCAGAAAACCGCCGCAATCCCCAACTGCCATTTTTTCCAGGGAAGGGAGGCAAGTATATATAGGGGAATCACAACCAACAGTGATTTATGCAGCGTAGACCCCAAAAGTATCAGCAAAATAAACCTTCCCCACTGCTTTTTCAGCACATAGGGGATGGCATAAAGCGCAATGGCAAGGGCCAGATAGTAACGCACGGTGTTAAAGGATTGGAAGTAATAGCCGAATGCCATAAACAGAAAAAAAGAAAAACCAAAAGAATCCGCCTGCCTGTAGATGGCTGCCAGAAAAAGTAAAATAGTAAAAAAGGCAAAAAAAGCAAACACCAGCAAATAATTTTCAAAGCCGCTGACGCCATACAAAACCTTTACGATCCCGTTAAATCCCATCTCCGTGGGTACAAATGCATCGCAGTTGATCAGATGCATAAATTCCACATATTTGGCATAATCGTTCCCCACATTCAGTCTGCATGCCGAAAGAGCAAACAAAATGAGAAAAACTGATAAAAGCGAGAGGGTATTCAGCATCTGCTGTCTGCTTATAGTTCCATTTTGTCTTATGCAGCGGTTATTCACAAGCATTCCCAAAAATACTGTCACCACTGCCACTGCTATATATAAGATCATTTCCGACTCTTTCCTTCCACAATTCCCTGCTTCATCAGGCGGTACGCTTCTAAAAGGCCTGTTTCCTTCAGCATTTCTTCCCTGTGGGCCAGCAAAAACCGAAGGGAAAACAGCCCGGCCAGTCTGCCGTAAAGATGATGATACAGCACGCCTCTGTCCACGAAAAATTTCTCATTATATCCTTTAAACCAGGTGGATTCACGATACACTTCCTGTCCCAGTTCCGTCGTCACCGCATAAAGATGAAGCCCTTTCTTCAAACAATCATGCAAAAACAGACTGTCCTCCCCATTACTGTATCTGGCTCCCCCTCCGAAAAGGAGAGAAAAACAGATATTCTTCCTGCGGAGCGCCTCTGTCCTTGCAGCCACTGCGTAAGTGGGATATCGTCCGTAATTATACCAGCGTATCCTCCCCGGCTTCCGGTTATAGTAAGTAGCTCTTTTCGCATCCACCCGGAAGTTAAAGGTGATCACATCCGCATCGGCATTCTTTTCAAACTCCGAAAGCACTGCCTTTTCATATCCGGGATCAAATACAATATCCTCATCCGAAAACAGGCAGATTTCTCCCTCTGCCCGCATCAATGCCGTATTTCTGCTGAGTCCTACTCCCCGCTCAGCCATGGAAAAACAGCGGATCTGTTTATCATTATGCCGATATTCACAGTAATCAAAATGATCGCACTGATTCACAATGATTGCTTCGCTCTCCAGCTTCATCTTTTCCGCGAGCTTATTCACTTCCTGATTCACTGCTGCCACCAGCACCTGTAATTTCATTTCTTTTTTCCTTATCTTCCATCTGTTTTCAAGAGAAATACCGATTTAAAAATTCTTCATCCGCCTGTGCAATAATCATGCCAAGAATTGTGCAATCTTGGTTTTTCAAAAAACTCAGCTTTCGGTCCGTCTTTCTACCTACATCCGTTCCGAATGGAAGCAAAACGATTACTCCCCCCAGCTGCCTGATTCGAATACACTCTTCCTCCGAGAGAATATTTTCATTAAAAGGAACTGCCTCCCACTCATCCGCTTCACGGGGACTTTCCTCTTCCATGATATTCCAGCCGAAATCCTCCTCACTGCTTCCCAGCGGAATCTCCATTTCCCCACGGTTTAAAAGTCCTTCTATCTCCAGCTTTCTCATGTCTGCATGATTTGCCATATCCAAAATTGCAAAAGTTTTCCTGTCACCTAATGTATAGCGCAGATTTGCCTTTAATTCCCCTGCATAAGGTTCCAATCCCTTTTGGTTCAGAGTCAAAATTCCAAGCGCTTTATAAGGATATCGCTTTTCAATGTCGCTCTGCACATAAATTCCTTCGTTCAACGCATAGGCAAATCCGAAAAGCATAAATGCCAGAATTCCCATGATCGCCGCACCGGTAATGCATGCAGCCGTGGTACGGTCATCCCAGTAGATTCTTTCCGGTGCCTCGGAACGTATCACCTTGATCAGATCCAGTTCTTCGCTTTCTTTGGCGAATTCCATCAATCCCCCTTCAGTGGCATCCCGAACCTCCCGAACGAATTTTTCATTGTCTCCCCTGACGTAAATCGTCAAAAGCCGGATATCCGACAATATTTCCGCCGTTGTAGCCTCCCGCACTTGCTCTCTTTCGTAACCGGGCAGAGACACCATGATCAGATCCAGAATCGGGTCCGTATCCAGTAGGTCGTTCCATGTATATCCATTATAGTGTTGATATACCTCCCCGTTCTCATCCGCTCCAAAACTGATATACAGCTTTGATACTGTCTCATACTCCACGGGCATCTCCATCCCGCGGATGATCTGATAGGCAACTCCTCCGAAGGTAGCTCCCAAAACAATCAACATAATGATGACCCATATTTTCTTCTGAAAATAGAGCAGCATTCTTTTCAAATCCATTCCTCTGCTTAAATATTCCTCATTCATATTCAATTCTTTCCCTCTGCTTGATCATTCTTCATGGCCGTTACCTGACTGGTCTCAACCCCTTCTGTACTTTCCGGCTTGATCAGTATCTTCAAGGTAAGAAGCATCAACTTTAAATCCAGCCATAAAGAATAGTTTTCAATATAGCAGAGATCCAGCTTCAGCTTATCATAGGGCGACGTGTTATATTTTCCGTAGACCTGCGCGTACCCGGCAAGTCCCGCCTTAACCTTCATGCGGAATGCAAATTCCGGCATATCTTCCATGTACTGTCTGATGATTTCAGGTCGTTCCGGCCTGGGACCGATAAAAGACATATCTCCCCTTAAAATATTAAAAAGCTGGGGAAGCTCGTCAATCCTTACCATACGAATGAATTTACCCACAGGCGTAATTCGCTTGTCATTTTTCGTAGCAAGCCTTGCCACCCCGTCCTTTTCTGCATCCACACTCATACTGCGGAACTTCATGATCTGAAATTCTCTTCCGTCTCTGGTACAGCGGATCTGCTTATATAAAACCGGTCCCTTATCACAGCACTTGATACAGATTGCAGTGATCAGCATAAACGGAGACGCAATCACCAAAAGGATTACTGCGCAGATTATGTCGATCAGTCTTTTGACCAGTCTCTGTTCTACCGACAATGCATACTCTCTTGTCAAAAGAATCGGCGTATCAAACAGGTGAAGCTGATCCGATCCTTTTACCAGTACATCCGGAATCTTTGGCATCATATAGACCCTTATAGAACGGCTATAGCAATATTTCAACAGGTGATTTCGCTCTGCAGTGGGGATGTCCCACAGTACAATGGCTCCATAACCCTTTTGAATCTCATCCTCCAGTCTCCACAAGCCTTCCTTCACATCCATACATTTGACAATCCGATACTTATCCTTTCTAGACGAAAACTTTTGCAGAATGTCTTCGATGGCCCTCTCGCCATGTATTAGAAGCATATCTCTGGGTGGAAAGACCCGCTTGTAAAAATGGTCACAAAAATTGATCCACACAAGCGCAATTAAAATCTGAACCCCCGATGCCGCCACCAGGTATACCGGTGTTACAATCCAGTTTCTCATTAATGAGATCTGAACGTATGTAATTATATTCACAAATATAACCGCGAAAAACTGGGAAAGAAACACATCCATAGGCTTTAAATAGCCCACCTTCAATCCCCCATAGGTATTCGTGAAAAAGAACAACAGCACCAGATAAAGTGCGATCATCAAAATATGTCCGTTCCGATAAAATTTAAGTCCCTGCCTCCCCATCATATAGCCGTTTACGATGGGATAATAATATTCAAACCAAATATATGCGTAAACCGCCGTCTGCATCAGCAGACCTGCAAATTTCAGCCACAATACGATCACCCTTTTCAGGCTTTCAAAACGTTTCATCGACACACCTCATTAAATTCTTCTGATCGTGGCCCGCAGCGCCCAGAAAAACAGATTGTAAACACTATATAAAAATGACAGCTGCTCCTGCTTCCTGTATAAATTCCAGATCCTCCTGATTGCTTCGATCTTATTGGAGGAAAGTGAATTTGCCGGTCTGCGGTATATAGCAAGCACCTCATTCAATCCATAAGCAGTAAATCCGTTCCTGAGAATTTTCCACCAGGTAGCCGTATCCTCACTTTTCACATCCGGCATCCGGATCAGATCATGTCCCGTCTTATCCGTATCCAAAAGTACCGTTGTAGTAAAGATCACGGTACGTGAAAGCGCTTTAAAATATGTGAGCTTAGGAGGTACGAATACAATCTTGCCCGTTCCTGTTCCCTCTTCGTCGCCAAATTCATATGCGGTAAAAACAAACGCAGCCTGCTTTTCCTTCATAAATGCCAGCTCCTTCTGAAGCTTGTCCGGACTCCAAAGATCATCCGCATCCAAAAAGGCAATGTATCTTCCTCTGGCGGCATCTATTCCCGTATTTCTCGCTTTGGCCGCTCCCTCATTGCAAGTCTTCTCAATAAGCCGGATCTGCCTGTCATTTCCTTGTATACAACTGCGGATCTTCTGTCTGCTGTCATCCGTTGAACAGTCGTCCACAAGTATAAGTTCCCACTGACTGTAGGTCTGTGCTTTCACCGTTTCAATCGTCTTTTCAATGTAAGCGCCGGCATTATGAACCGGAACGATAATGCTTACGAGTTCCTCTGCCGTACTCATTTAAATTTCCTCTTTTATCAGATAGATTGGCCTGTTTTTTACTTCCATATACGTTTTGGCGAGATACTGTCCCAAAATTCCCAGACAAAAAAGCTGCACTCCACTGATCAGCGAGATAATGCACACCAATGACGGCCATCCTGAGGTAGGATCGCCGAATAACGATTTACGAACGATAGTAAAAATGATCAGGGCAAATGCCGCCAAACAGAAAAACACACCCATAAATGCCGCAAATGCCAGCGGCGCTGTGGAAAAAGAAGTAATTCCCTCCAGCGAATAAATAAACAGCTTCCAGAAGGACCATTTGGTTTCGCCCTTTTTCCGCTCAATATTGTCATATTCCAGCCATTTGGTCTCAAACCCCACCCAGCCGAACATGCCCTTGGTAAAACGGTTATATTCCTTCAGGGACAAAAGCGCCTCCACCACCTGTCTGGTCATCAGCCGGTAATCTCTTGCGCCGTCCACGATCTCCGTTTTAGAAATCCTTCGCATGATTTTATAAAACATTCTGGCAAAAAAGGAACGGATCACGGGTTCTCCCTTTCTGGTCACCCGGCGGGTTGCCACCGAATCATAGCCCTGCTCAATATAACCGTACATCTCCGGAAGAATGGCAGGGGGGTCCTGCAGATCCGCATCCAGGAACACCACATAATCTCCCTTTGCCTTTTCAAGTCCCGCATAAATAGCCGCTTCTTTGCCAAAATTTCTGGAAAAAGCTAAAAGGTGAACCCGGCTATCCTTTTGGATCAGTTTTTTCACTTCCACCGCCGTAGCATCCTTAGAGCCATCATCAATATACCATAGCTCCAATTCTACCTCCTTTTCACGGAAAAAAGCTTCATTTTTCATAAATTCCGTATAAAAATCAGCGATGTTCCCCTCCTCGTTATAGCAGGGGACTACTGCACTAAGTAATTTCATTCTGTCATTACCTCATAAATATTCCCATTTTATATCAGGATACTGCTTATTATTCTAGCACATATGTAAAAATATCACAAGAAAAAGGAACCGCCCAAGGCGATTCCCATTACTTTGCGGAATGTTCGCTCAAAAGACTATCCCTCCATGTAAAGAAGCGCTTTCACATCAAAACAATTATCTTCGTCGCTAATCATAACCTTACCACCATACTTATTCACTATACGCTTTACCTGCAGAAGCCCCAGCCCATGAAACCACCTGTCACTCTTTTGTGTCAAATAGCTATCTTTCCCGTTCTTGTTCCTGCTTCCTTTATAGGGATTACTTATCTCCAGAAAAAAAGTCGTCTCATCAGCCCTGATTCGAAGCATGATTTTCCGCTTTTCCATTTCCAGCACTCTGACTGCCTCCATTGCATTATTCATTAAATTTCCGATCAGTGTATTCAGATCATCATCCTTAATTCTGATCCTTCCATCAACCTGATGCTCAAAATCAATCTGAATGTCTTCCAGCTCTGCCTCCTTCAGCTTACGGCTCAAAATAGCATCCATGCCCACATTACCAGTATCAACCAAACTACACTTTGCTTCTGTATCAAAATATCCTGCTTTCTCCCTGTAATGCTCTTCTAATTGCCGATACAAACCTTTTTCCAAATAACCCATTTCCAGAATATACTCATTTGTCATTTCATGGCGAATCCTGCGAAGCTGCCTTTGCTGCCTGTCCAGTTCATTGCTCCGTTCCTTCAGATACTCATTCTGAATGCGCAGACGCTGACAATCTGCTTTCAGCTTTCTGTACCTTTCCGTTTTCCGACAAAGAATTCCCATTAACAAAGCCAATGCTGACAACAGTGCCGGAAGCAGTATTTTGCTGATATTCCGCTTCTTCAAAACTACACCCCCATTACAGAAAAATTACTTAGAATTAATATAATTCTCATAAATTTCACTGTAAATTACCATTAGAGGTTGTTCTCGCGAATTATTGTTCTATACATTACCATAATGCGGCCTTCTCATTTTCAATCTCACAAGAGAAAAGGACAGGATAAATCCTGCCCTTTAAGATTTGATAATAGATTTCCGAAACGTTTCCATTAAATTATACATTTAATACTTAAATTGTACGAATCATGTAATAAATAGCACCTTTTTGGGCATTATAAACCATATTTTGCCAAAAAAGCCATCTGAAACCGCAACACTTCATTCTTCCTGCTCCTGCTTATGGGGAGAATGTCTTTATTTTGAAGCATCACCCTTCTGCGGTGATAATGATCAATATAAAGCCCATTCACCAGATAAGACTGATGAATTCTGACAAAAGGATTTTTGTAGTGCTTCAGCGTCCTTTCAACTTCATCTAATTTGTTATACACCCGGTACTCCCTTCCTGTCATCAGCAAAATCCGCACGGTTCTTCTTTCGCTTACAAAATACATTACTTCACGAAGGTTAATGCTATAAAAATGATGATTATACCGAAATTGAAAATTCTCAAAGACATGCTTCTGCTGTTCTGCGATTTGATCCATGATGCGAAAAATCTTACACTGCCTTGCAGGCTTTTCCAAAAAACGGACCGGATACATATCCCGAAACATTTCCTTAAAATAAGTATCATATTGAGACATAAACACAACACTGATAAACCGGTTTTGCTCCCGTATTTTTTCCGCTGTTTCAATCCCATTTATGCCGTTTAGCTTAATATCCAAAAATACTGCCGTAAAATCTCCTGAATTTTCTATTTCAAATAAAATCTCCTCTCCGCTTTGAAATTTCATGATCTGTATCATTGTTCCCCGTTCCCTGGACCATGCAGCAATACTTCTTGCCAGCATTTCTGTACAAAACGGAATATCATCACACACTGCTATCCTCAGCATTTACCCTTCCCTTTACATCTTTCCTCCTGCTTTTCTCAGAAGAAATACAACTCTCATACGTAGCCCGGACTGATCTTCTCTCTCAGCCGGACGCATGATCCGACAGTCACAGATTGGCGTCCTAGAAGCTGTGGCCTCCGCCACCGCCTCCGTGACCTCCACCGCCGCCTCCTCCATGACCGCCGCCTCCTCCGCTTGAACTGGGCGGATCATAGGTTTTGGTCGTATGTGTAAAGACAGCCTGTGGGTTATCCAATTTGTATTGATGCCGGGTGGCTTCCAGTAGTTCCCATTCCTCCGGCTTTTTAGCCCTGGACAGCCATCTTACCACAAAATACATGATAAATAGGGAGATGATAATCGCGAGCAGTATATTGCTGATATATTTCATGGGCTGTGCAATCCGATTTCCCTGAAGAAGGGTCAGTATTTCCGAAAATGCCTCATAACAGCACCCATAATAATCCTTGTTAGTTGCATACTTATAAACATTGTCAGTAATAGTATCCGCATAGCTTGTGGTAATGATCCGATAGATCCTGCCATTGCTCTGTATCCAGATTTTCCGATTATCCATATCGATCAAAAATACTGTACCGCTTCCCTGCCCAAAGGTATCGTAGTAATATTGATCGATGTAGCTCTGAGTTGAACGACTATTGTTATCAATGGTTTTAAGTGCAACGCCTCCATATTCAGTAATTTCCTTCATCAATTCCGCCAGATCGTCCTCTTCCTCATCGGTAAGCAGATCTGCGTCATCCTCGATAAGAACCGGATAGCCTGTGTTCTCATTTCTGTACTTTTCCTCTGCAAAAGCTGCCGCTCCCGTCTGATACCATACTGCCGCTGCAATGCAAAGTGCCAGAATCCGTATGTATATCTTGAATGCCCTACGCGCAGTCGTTCTACGCACAGTCGTACTACGCACGGTCATCACCTCCCCTTTTGTCAAACTGGGGAAGTTTACGCATAGCCAGTTTATTATAATTCCCGATAATATCCACAAATATATAAAGTACTGCTGCCAGTGTTAAAATCGCGCAGCCGTAATAATAAATATCCGAAACCGGCTTGGCCAGACCAACCAATGCACCTGCGGTGACAACCACCACAGCAATGATAAATCCCAGCGAAAATCTGCTGTTTTTCACTTTCTTTTCCTGACGTATTCCTTTTACAGCGCAAATCACCGTTCCCACTACTGCAACCGGCCAGCATACTAACAATAGAAGTTCCGCAAAACTACCTACATCAAAAATAACAGAAGCTGCCGCCAACACAAAAACACCTACATAACAGCCCAGAGTCATCAACAGGATCTTTATCCCCCGTTTTAGCACCTTCAGCTTTTTCACATCAACCTTTTTCTCAGGTTTTTCTTCCCTTGGTATACCATTCTGATCCTTTTTCCAGTTTAGAGCTTTATCATCCAGATTATGCTCCCTTCTGAAAATTGCTTCCAATTCTTTCAGATAAGTCAGTATCGACCCGAATAACAGGAGCAAGGCGCCTGCCAAAAGCGTGGCGGGCTTAAAGGTAAAGAAAAGATTCAGCAAAATAAAGATAGGCACCGCCAAGATCAGTGACGCTGCCAGATACCTGCCTGGGTCAATGGGCATATCCGCAACTACCTTTCCAGTCTGTCCATTTACAGTGGCATAGGCAATCCGATCCTTGTTCCGGTAAGATAGAAACCAAACCGGATACATGGTATTATCCGCTTTCCTCAGACGGGTACGAAAGTTCTTTTTCTTGTTCTCACTTGCCGGTATGGTGTAGGATTTGAATGCCTTTTCTCCTTTCATCCTTTTAAAGGTATTCTCATCCGCCTTTTCCTTCGCATCATCTAAATACACTTCAGGGCTGATATCCGCCGTATCTGCATAAAATCCGCTTAAAAACGTGGGTGTAAAATGCACCAGTTCTTTGGCATCATAAGGCGCTAATGCCTCACTGATATTGTCATAAAAAGAAGTGGACGCATCATAGGAATATCCCAGATAATAGGCCTCCAGATCTCCCTGTAGGTTATAGTGTTTCGTGTATATGTAATTACCCTTCCGCTGGCTGGTCTCCCCTTTAATAGAAACAATCCCCCGCTGCACAAGCTGATAAGTCCAATAAGGCATATAAATTCCACGAAATCCGTCAATATATTTGGGATCCCGGAGCTCCTTCGGCAGAAAAAAGGCCTTTCGCATTTTCTGCTCATAAGCCTTTTTGCAGTCCTCCTTTGTCTTTTTGAAGGGTACTATAAAATCCGGCCGCTTTTCCTTGCTGATCCTGCTTGATAAAATCGTGGAGGCACCGCAAAAGCTGCAAAACGATGTTGCCTCATTATCCGTACTGAAAAGCTCGCCGCCACACTGAGGGCAGGTAAAAATCGTTGCCTCAAAATACTGTTCTTCTATTGCATCTGTTTCCTTCTTGATCGAATAAGGATCAAGATGCGTACCGCAATACGCACATGCCAGCTGCTGGGACGGAATGTCAAACTTCAAATTCCCGCCGCAATTGGGACATTCGTACATGATTAACCTCCATATTCATGTAATCCGTCAGGCTTCTTTGTAGCAAACCACCTGATTTCTTCCGTTATTCTTAGCTGTATACAGGGCTTCATCTGCCTGGGTGATCGCCGTATGATAATTTTGTCCGTCATAGCGGCTTACTCCGATAGAAACAGTGAGCGGGCAGACCGAGCCATCTCCCTCCTGTACCTTTTGGCGGATATTTTCGGCAATAAACTCCGCCTTACCGCTGGGGCACCCCTCAAGAATCACAATAAACTCTTCCCCGCCCCATCGGATCACATAGTCTGTGGCACGAATACAGCTCTTGATCGTGTCCACCAGATAGACCAACGCTTTGTCCCCGCCGTCATGTCCGTAAGTATCGTTGACCTTTTTGAAGAAATCGATATCCACTACCAGAATATAAGTTTCCTGTTCTTTCCCTACCAAAAGTCTGGAACCGGCTTCGTCACAGATATCCTTCAGTTTGTTTCGATTATATGCCTTGGTCAGATAGTCCAGGGTCAATGCTTTCTCCAACTGCTGCCTGGTATGAAACTGATCCGTGTAGACCTGCTCCATTACATACTGAACTGCACAGATCGCTATCACACAGGGAATCCCTAAAGTGAGCATCAGGTCAAAGTTTTCATAATGGTTAAACGTGTTGGACACTACGATATTGGCAACCACCAGACAGTGCGCAATGGTACTGTACTTAAAAGGTGCACAGAATCCCACCGCAAAAAACATCAAATGCATAATGATAAAACCTTCATTGGCATGTTGCTTAATAGGGAGATAATAAATTGCCCATATCGTACACCACATAATGCCATGAATGATCAGATAGGAAAGAATCACCATAATCCGGTAGTCAGAGATCTTATGATTTAACAGAATGAACAGCAGCATTGGCAAAAGAATAAAGGTTCTTGGCAGAAGCGTCTCCCATGCCATACGCCCAAAAAGCTGACAGTCCGACACAAAATAGGTGACGGAAGCCAGAGCTGAAAGAATAATGACCCAAGTATTGAATTGCTGATAGTAATCATATTTGGATTGAAAAAATTCATGTGTGCTTACGCCTTCAAGTACTTTCTTATTATGCCCTGTCATTTTAAGCTCCTCTGCGTGTTAACTTTCAATCAACATTATAACATAGCTCCTTACCATATATCGACTAAAAGTTTTAGAAAAGTATGGAAATTTTTTCATTTGAATTAAAAGTAAATCAGTCCTCAAAAAAGACTGAGCTGTTCGTACCCTTTATCCTCCGGAAATTCTCTCAGATACTCAAAGACCTTTCCCTGATCGCTGACAATCCCGTTTTCTCTGCACCTTGCATAAAAAATCCGCATAAGCTCCTTATGATTGTCGCTGGTAATCTCATAGGCATAACCGTACTTCTGATGGTATTTATTCCTAAGTCCCGGGAAATGCCGGTCAAGCGCCGCATAATAATATTCCCGGTCCCCCTCTCGAAGTGTCATTCCGATTCCGAAATTTATGATTCCGTAAACACCTGCCTGAATGCAGTAATCCAAAATCCCTTCCAAATTTTCCCTTGTGTCATTGAGAAAAGGGAGGATCGGCGAAAGCCACACCACCGTCGGAATTCCATTTTCCTTCATGATCTGAAGCACCTCAAAACGTCTTTTGGTGGTACAGACATTCGGCTCCACAATCCTGCACAGTTTCTCGTCATACGTGGTAAGCGTCATCTGCACTACACACTTTGCCTTCCGGTTAATGCTCTTTAAAAGCTCTAAATCCCGCAGGATTCTGTCGGATTTCGTTTGAATCGCCAGTCCGAATTCATAACGGTCAATGATCTCCAAACATCGTCTTGTCAGCTTAAGTTCTTCCTCACAGTGCATATACGGATCGCACATTGCTCCGGTACCGATCATACACTTTTTCCGTTTGGAGCGGAGCGCCTTCTCCAAGAGCTGCGGGGCATTTTGTTTCACTTCAATGTCCTCAAAATCATGATCCATCTGATAGCATCTGCTCCGGCTGTCACAATAAATGCAGCCATGAGTACAGCCCCGGTAAAGATTCATGCCATTTTGTGCCGACAAAATCCCTTTTGCATCAACAAAGTGCATCTCCAAAATCCTCCTCTCGTATTAGGCTTCTCCGCTTCTTGTCCAGTTCAATCCACTCATCCAGCGTAAGCGGAATATAATCCGAAAACATACAGAAGCAATTGATCATATTGCAGGGTATCGCCATCGGTTCCTCACTCCCTCTTACCTTCCGGACGGAGCTTTGGGTTCTTTGAATAAACTGATTGATCAGAAATTCGTCATAGGTGTTGTGCACATGCCCATAAAGCATGTAGGTTCGCGGATTGCCCTTTTTATCCCTTAAATATTGCCCGTTGTAACAAAAGACCGGATAGTGGCTCAAAATGACCCTGCGGTTATTGTCATGTATCTCCCCGTATGGTTTGATCCACACAAATCGGGATGTATCAAATTCCTTTTTCTGTAAAAAGCAGTCATGATTGCCTGTTATCAAATACAGCTTTCCTTTCAGCCGGTTAATGATCTCGTTAGTCTCCTGCGCTTTTCCTATCGACAGATCTCCCAGAATGACAACCTCGTCATTTTTATGAACTCTGTCATTCCATTGCCGGATCATATGTTCATTCATGGCTTCCCCTGAGGCAAATCCTCTTTTATCCATACGATCATTCAAATTACTGTGAAAAAAATGCAGATCTGATATATAATACCGCATAATCCGTACTCCTCTCTACGCATGCGCTAAGTCCGGGAAACGAAGCTGCTCCCTCTCAAACTCCGCAAACAGTTCCCCTTTCACAAAAAAGGTGTTATCTTCTTTGCGGAGCAGTTCTTTTTCATATCCTGAATTCTCCCATGGAACAAAGCATAAGCTCAGTTTTTGAATTTTATTGCCAAAAGCCTTTGCCACTGCCTCCAGATCCACTCTTTCCGAAGCGAAAATATTGTAAAGAAGCAATTCATCTCCCCGGGGCTCTGCAATCACATAAGCCCGCTTCTCCGAAAGGTAATATACGTTATCCTGCATGAATTTCGACACATAAAACATAATCAGATCACTGTTGTCTGTTAGTTCAAACTTCCCCTGAGGTACACTTTCTTCTATCGCTTTTATCAACACTTTCCAATCTTCACTATTTTCCATTGGAACCCTCTGTACAAGTTCTTCACCCCATGCTGAAATCTTTTTTGAATACTGCCATTCTACGGCCTTCCGAAATCCAAATTTTGGATAAAAGTCAAGCACACTATCATTGGCAAACAAATAAATCCCATCGGCTTCCGCCGCAAAATCTTTCGCAATCTCCTCCATTAGTCTGCGAATCAATCCACGATTTCGATATGCTTCCTTTGTCATTACCGTGCCAAGCTGTATCAAATGTTTCCGTCTGCCGTTCCAAAGCATGTCCGTTCGATTGACAGATACATTTGCTACTACTTTGCCATCTACAACCATCGAATAGGGAATGTATTTATCTCTCCAAAAGCCGTTTTGATACCAGTCCTCAAAATCCAGATCAAAGGTTTCCTTAGCCAGTTCATTAAAGCTTTTTCGAAGTGTTTCAGAATTCCGCACATTTTTCACAATTTCGCACATACTTACACCTCCCACAGAAGTTCTTATGATCATAAGAAGTACTTATTGTCATAAGAAGTCCTTATTATCATACCCCGCTTTGGTCAGACTTTCCACCTTAAATATATTAAATAATTAAAATTTGGTTTACTATTGCAACTAAAAAATGAATATGCTACAATCATTTCAAGCAAAGAATAACTTAAAGATTCTATAAGTATCTTAACAGACTTATCTGTCTGTGTCCATGCAGAGCATTCTCTGCAAAACTCCTTGCTTACAACTTAATAACTGCAGGGAGAAACTCAAAGATAAACCTCTCTGCCCTACTGCGAAAGAGAGGATATATTATGCAACTCAAGGCAACCAAAAAAGACTTTGCACAAAACAATAATTCTGAAACACTGACCACGAAAACCAACAACAGCGAAGCATCTGTGTTTCCTCCTGATTATCAGCTCAATTTAAGCGATTTTGCTCTGTTTCTATCCGTCATGAAAGTAAAAGAAGCTTATCAGGATATTCTCAGCATTATACTGGATGAACCGGACCTGAATTTAAAAGAAGTCAAGGTCGAACAAGTGATATTAAACAAATCCGGCAAACGCGCCATTCGCTTAGATGCGTGGGCACAGGACAGTAAAAACAGACAGTTTGACATGGAAATGCAAAATAGTACCAGCGAAGATGATATCCGAAAACGATCAAGATTTTATCAGGGTCTGATCGACACTCCTATTTTAAAATCTGGTAAAAAAACACGTTATAAACAGCTTCCGTCAACTGCAATTATTTTTATCACTCAAGAAGATATTTTCGGAAAAGACCTTGCAATGTACACCTTCAGTGAATGGTGCGAAGAGATTCCAAACCTTCCACTCTCAGACGGTACCAGTAAAATTTTTCTGAATATGTCAAGCAAAAACGGCAGAGCCGAACTCGTGAGCCTATTACAATATATGAAAAATACCACTTTGGATAATGAAGATATTACTGTGAAAGATAGACGGATTATAAACTTAGACAGAATTGTTGCTGAAGTCAGAGAGTCAGAAGAATGGGAGGCTGTAAAAATGAACATTCTGGAAATTGGAATAGAACGGGGAATAGAACAGGGAAAAGAATTGGGCAGGGCGCAAGGATTAGAACAGGGTGCTCTCAAAACTCTTGTTAAAAATGTGGAAGCTGCCATGAAAAATTTTGGCATCGACCTGCCTGCTGCCTGTAAGGGTCTTGAGATATCTGTAGAAGAATATGAAACGGCAAAGAAACAGCTTGCTCTGTGGGAAAAACGATGAGAAGCAGAATCAAAGCAGAATTATCATTCAGCCTCTTTGGCTTCCTGCACATAGTGCAGCGCATTTTTGCGGTTTGCCGCAATCTCTTCGTCCGTCAATTCACGAATCACCTTGCCCGGCTGTCCTAACACCAACGAACCATCCGGTATGATTGTATTCTTGGTTACAAGCGCACCCGCCCCAATAATACAGTTTTTCCCAATCACCGCACCGTTTAACAGAATTGCACCCATACCGATCAGTGAATTATCACCCACCTTGCGGCAGTGAACCACTGCGCTATGACCAATAGTAACACCGTCACCGATCTCCATTTCCTCTCCGTAATCCACATGAAGGACACAGTTGTCCTGAATATTGGTCTGTTTTCCAATTCGTATCTGCGCATTTCCCGCTCTCACCGTTGCATGATAAAAGACACTGCTCTCCACACCAATGCTTACTCTGCCCTTTATGATAGCTCCCTCCGCAATATATACCGTTGGATGAATCTGCGGTGTTCTGTTCTCTTTCTTATCCATAAAAACCTCTTTTCACGCCTTTTATCCTTCAATCATAGAGGAATATTTTCCTTGATTCTTTTTTATCTTATCCAATTGTCAGGAACTATTCAAGACTTGTTCGACACAAAGGCTAATGATAAAATGAACTTATTACTGGAAAGGAAGTCTCATTATGAAAGTTGTAGTTGCAATGGATTCTCTAAAAGGAAGTCTCTCTTCCCTCCGGGCAGGCAATGCCATTCGAGAAGGAATTCTCCGTGCCATGCCAGAGACAGAAGTATGCGTCCGCCCTGTTGCCGATGGCGGAGAAGGAACCGTAGAAGCCTTAGCGCTTGGCATGAATGGGCATATCGAAACCATTACTGCATCAGATCCCCTTGGCAGACCGATAGACTGCAGCTACGGAATTCTTGCAGACAACCAGACTGCCATTATCGAAATGGCAGCTGCCGCCGGTCTTACACTACTTTCCCCCGATGAACGTAATCCTCTTCACACCACTACTTATGGTGTCGGAGAGCTGATCTATGATGCCATTTCAAAAGGCTGCCGCCGCTTTATCATCGGTATCGGGGGTAGCGCTACCAATGATGGCGGTGTTGGAATGCTTCAGGCACTGGGCTATGGTATTCTGGATAAGAATAGCTGTCAGGTTCCCTTCGGCGCTGCCGGATTAAAAGAAATCGAGCAGATCACAGATACTTCCGTAATCCCTGAATTAAGAGAATGTCATTTTCGAATTGCCTGCGATGTGAATAATCCTCTTTGCGGTCCAAACGGATGCAGCGCAGTGTTTGGCCCTCAAAAGGGAGCTGATACAGACATGGTTTTTCAAATGGATCAATGGCTTAAAAGCTACGCTTCCATCTGCACACAAAACTTTCCTCACGTTGATGCAGAATTTCCGGGAACCGGCGCTGCAGGCGGACTGGGCTTCGCCTTTCTTACCTTTACCCACTCCGTTTTGGAATCCGGGATCAAAATCGTTCTGGAAGAGACCGGACTGGAAAACTACATTCAAGAGGCAGATATCGTCATCACCGGCGAGGGCTGTCTGGATGCACAGACCGTTATGGGGAAAGCCCCTATGGGTGTTGCCCGTATTGCCCAAAAATACAACAAAACGGTAATTGCATTTGCAGGCTGTGTGACAGAAGACGCCACCCTATGCAACGCACACGGCATTCATGCCTTTTTCCCTATTCTTCGAAAGATATCAACTTTAAATGATGCTATGCTGCCTGATGTTGCCGCACAAAATTTATCAGACACTGCGGAGCAGGTATTTCGGTTGATTCACGCTATAAAATAAAACGCTTCTGTGCACTGCACACCAAAAAAGGATTACCTTCCGGTAATCCTTTTTGAAACTAACTTACATAATTATCAAAATATCCCTGAATCAAAATGACCGGTGTTCCTTTATCCCCTGATCCGCTTGTGAGGTCACACAGTGATCCGATCAGATCCGTCAGTCTTCTGGGTGTGGTTCCCTGAGATGCCATATCCCCTACCAGATTATCCTTTTTCTCTCTGATACGGTTGGAAATCGCTTCCTTAAGTGCCTCTCCGGACAGATCCTTGAAATCATTATCTGCAAGATATTTCAGCTTCACCTCGTTCGGCGTTCCCTCAAGACCAGGTGTGCTGGCAGGTGATACGCAAGGGTCAGCAAGCTCCCAGATCTTTCCTACCGGATCCTTGAATGCTCCATCGCCATATACCATAACCTCCACATGCTTTCCGGTCTGGTCTAAAATCTCTTTCTGAATATCCATCACAAGATCCGTACATTCTCTCGGGAACAGCTTAATGGTATCCTCTGTTGACTTATTAGAACCAAGGAGTCCGTACTTCTCATTGCAGCCGCTTCCATTAACCGGACTGGTAAGAATATCATCCATTCCCATCACCACCTCGGCACCCGCTGCCTTCAAAAGTCTCTTGGTACGCATTCTTGTGTGAATATCACAATTCAGAACTTTCTTTGTATAAGGAAGAATACTGCGGCAGTCATTTGCAAAAATAATCTCCACCTCAGCGCCTGCTTCCTTGATCAATTCTCCATAATAGGATACATAATCAACTCCGGTAAACGGATGTTTATTTTCTCCAAAGAGCTCGCGGTATCTTTCCAGCGTCAGCACATCACTGTAAGGATTAATCCCTGCTTCGTCAAGCTGATCCAGCGAAACAAGTTCATTTCCTACCTCATCGCTGGGGTAGCTGAGCATCAGCACTACCTTTTTAGCTCCCATTGCAATTCCGCGAAGACAGATTGCGAAACGGTTTCTGGATAAAATCGGGAAAATAACTCCGATCGTCTCTCCGCCAAGCTTTTGTCTTACATCCTCCGCAATCGCTTCCACCGATGCGTAGTTGCCCTGTGATCTTGCCACTACAGACTCTGTCACTGCAATAACATCTCTGTCACGTATCTCAAAGCCTTCCGCTTTAGCTGCCTCTAATACACTTTCTGTAACAATCTTTACCAGATCATCGCCCTGCCGGATAATGGGGCAGCGGATTCCCCTTGATACAGTTCCAACTTTTCTTTCCATTTCTTTTTCTCCCTTGATTGTATTTCTGGGATTGCCGCCTGCCGCGCTCATTAAACTCTTCTATGCGCCATTCCATACCCCATGCACCGGCAACACCCTTTCCATTATAATATAACTCATGCAAAAACAAAAGAACTTCCTTCAATTTTTTGCCACTGTCATCTGTTCAGCCACCAAATGCCAAGGTTGAGGTATCCTGCGAAGCTGACCCACAAAAGATACGGAACCAGCAGGTACGCCGCCAGCTTTGAAATCTGCCCGAAACTTTTTATCAGTAGGACAATCATTACCCATAAGAGCAGCAGCCAGAAAAACGAAAACAGATACCACCCAAAGTTAAAAAAGAAAACAGGCCACAAAAAATTAACCACAAGCTGATAAAAATACAGCGTAATTGCTTCTGTGATTTCTTTCTTTTCCGCACCGGAAGTACAGATCAGATATGAGCTGATCCCCATTAGCAGATAAAGGACTGTCCACACAACCGGAAAAAGCCAGCCCGGCGGCGACAAGGGCGGTTTATTTAACTCCGCAAATTTTCTCATTCCGCCCCCTGACAGTATTCCTGCCAAAGCTCCGACTGCCAGCGGAATTGCAATACATTTGATCAAAAGCCATTTATTTAACTTCATTTTGTTTTCCCTCCCGTATAAATTATGGCATTTTCCCGGACTCTATACCTAAATTTATAAGAAACGGCAAATAAATATACCATATACTATCATAAAAAAATTCGGCAAAAGATATGGGATAAAACTAAGTTTTTCGGACAGACTATCAGTAACAGATCAGCCGGATGTCCGGCCAAAGAAAGGACAGGATTATTTATGGAAAACAAAGATACTATCCGCTTATTAAAAGAATGCGATTCCGGAAGCAAGATGGCGGTTGCCTCCATTGACGAAGTGTTAGAAAGTGTTCAATCCACCAGTATGAAGCAACTTTTATCCGAAAGCAAGGCTCATCACGAAAAGCTGGGGAACGAAATTCACTCCATGCTTTCTGAGTGCCACTGCGAAGACAAGGAGCCAAGCGCTATGGCCAAAAGCATGTCCTGGATGAAAACAAATATGAAAATGGCAATGGATAAAAGCGACGCAACTGTAGCGGATCTGATCACAGACGGCTGCAACATGGGAATCAAATCCCTGCACCGATATCTGAACCAGTACCCGGCAGCGGATCACTCATCCAAAGCAATCTGCGGACGACTGGTGGATATTGAAGAAAAGCTTTGCAAAGATTTGAGGGAGTACTTATAGCCTTTCGGCGTACTCCCCCTGACAGGTATTTTTATAGCACAAACATCAGAAACAACACTACATATGCCTTTCTCAGATCCCTGTTCACCAGAAGATAAACACCGCCCATGGCAAATCCCAGAGCCAGTCCCAGTAAACCCGTAAACAGATTTTTGGTAAAAACATGGGCAAGTCCCCAGGTAAGTCCGCAGATGATTCCGCCATAGGGAATATTAGTTCTTTGAAACCATACCTCACACGCCTTTTGCCCAAACACAATGATCAACAAAAACAACATGGTTTCAAATGCATAGTAAATATACTGAAAAACAAATAATAACGGTCCTCTTCGAATAAATTCCAGATATACTTTGAAACCGCCCCAATCCGCATAATCCATACCAAATGCCAATACCAGAAACAAAAGACACAGCCCCCACTGCCAAAGATGCATAGCATTCCTCTTAGTCATAATCGGGAACTGATATTTCCCTTCCGCTTTCCGAATTAACACATAAACAAATATTCCCCAGGTAATGCAGGTCAATATCCAATGGCAGATCGTCTGGCCTGCTGACCAGCTCTCCATGGAAGTCCTATAAAATATGGGTTCCAAAAAGTATGCATAAATTACTTCCATCCCCAGCCCCAGAAAAGCATACAGCGCCAGTCCCAGAAAGTCCGATCTTTTCACTTCTGATTTTGCTTTCATCTTTTTATTCTGATTTCGCATTTTGATTCCTCCGTATCTTCTCCAAAGCCTGGTTTACACGTTTCACTTCATGAAAAAAGGAAATATAATAAACTGCTGCCGCAATTCCATAGGGAATGCTGAAAGATAGAAACATATCTCTGTATCCATCTTCGTGAACCGGCTCAAAAAAAGAAGCTGCCCACACCACCCCTAAAACAGCGCCGACCAGTACCAGATACTGCACGATGATCACTGCTAAAAGCGGAAACCTTTGAAACCGGTAATGTTGGGAGAGTACGAAAGTTCCAAGCACAGAAAATGCAAACATCAGCAGAATATTTTCCTGATACCCTCCAAAAAGCTTTTGCACTACCGCCTCCAGTAAGATCTTCCCAAGCACTAAAATTGTAAAAATAATGCATACAATAGGGATAAAATTCTTTTTGTCAATTATTTTCATGGCACACCTCCTGCAGTCGCTGCAATGCTTCCGTAAACGTCTTTTTATAACTTCTGTTCAGAACCAGAACTTCTCCATTATCCATCAGCAACCGGAGCCGCATATTCAAATCTGCTTTTACCCGGCTTACCCGATATAAATTTACCGCCATGGACTTTCCGATCTGCACAAAGCCGCTTTCCTCATAGCAATCAAGGAAATACCTTAAGCTGCCATCTATCTGCCAAACCTCTTTCTCCTGATAGGCAAACAGCTTCCGGTCAACCACTTCCAGATAATAAATACTTCCCGGAAGAAGCTTTTGTACACAGCCATCTTTTTTCCCTATAATGCTCTGAAACGAAAGAAAAAAATTCCGGATTACCTCTACCGCATCATTTTCTTTACAATAATGAACTTCCACATAATCCTCTTGCAGGGACGGTTCCTTTAAATAACGTATTTTCACTCGCTTCTCCTCCTATGAAGACAATTATATTGGTCTGTATACAAAAAACAAGTGCAGGACGCGTATCCTGCACTTGTCGGTGTTTATATTGCAAATTATTCTTTTCTAATTCGTGATCCCTGAAGATGAATCTGTCAGATATCGCAGATAAGCCACTGCAGTATCCGTGTGCGGAGTGTTGGAAATGATTCCGAGATACAGAGTGCCGTCAAAACCTTCCTTCAAAATAAGCTCTGACTGGGAGATATCAACAGCCATAGGATATTCATCAGTTACTGCCGTATAAGCGATGGAAGAATCCAGCCGGGCATCAATAGCATTATCTTCTATAATAACAGTATTTGTGACCAGTTTTGATTGAAGATCATCATACAAATCGGGGGCTTCCTGAATCAGCAAATGTTCTATATTACAGAGATACCCGTTTTTTGAAAATATGTCAAAAGCTTTTTGGTCCATCAGAACAACATCCAGAAGACCGCTGGCAATCGAAGCAGTAATTTTCGTGTTTGATGCATAAACATATCCATAATCTTCATCGGATTCATCCTCTGTCAGATACAATCCGTCATAAAGTTCAACTTTTTCTTTTTGGGCATTTGAGCCGAGGTAGTCAAGGAAATCTGTACTCAACTCTTCTGTAAAAGCATCTCCTGCAGATACATTGACAAGAGCCGTGCACAGAACAGTATCTTTATGCGTTAAGTTTCCATATATCATATAACCGACAATATACAGGAAAATACCGATGATCACAATCGGAAGCTTATAGTATTCCCAGATGTAGCCGATCTTTGCTGCTCCGTGTACATCTTTCACACTCCATTTCTGCTCTTTTGACTCTGAATCTTCCTGCTCCGGAGAGACATTTTCCCGGATCTCTCCCTCCTCCGTCTGCTCCTCGCAAAGAAGAAGTATATTAGAGAGCAGATAAGAACACAGAAGAGCGCAGAGGCCTTCTCCAAAAATAATTGCCGGTGTAAAAAACCGGATAATAACCACTGCCATGATAAAATAAATGAAAGCCATCAGCGCTGTACAGACAAGAAACCGCATACCGATCATCAACGCGTTTTTGAACATCGCCCGTATTGTATTGTTAAATCTTGCCAGAAGCGGAAATATGTACATCAGTATAATCGCATATGCTGCAATCGCTACAATAAATACGGCTGCCCCCAGTGTCCACAAAATACTGTCGAACCTCATATGATAGAAGACATACCCGTCTACGCCGAGAACCACACCCACAACAAGAAGAATAAGCCAAATAATTGTTGACTGACGGAAATTTTCCTTAAAAGAATGGAAAAAGGCTTTGGTCAGGCGGCCTTCTTCATCCTTAGCAACCTTCAGGGATACATAAAAAAGTGCCGTTGTGGAGGCACCAACCGTAAAAACGGGCAGGCAGCAGATAAACCACAGGATATTCAGATAGGCAGAATAGGCTATCTTTGTCAGAAAACGCATCGCAGGGCCGTCAATGTCAAAAAAGGCTTTCATAATAAATTAATCCTCCGTAGATTCCCTGAAAATCAAATTTGTTTCGATATACAATGTCCGGTAATTCAGTGAGGGTTCATTGATTCGTGACATAAGGAGCTGCACGGCGGAGAGCCCCATATCCTGACTGTGGATATGGATGGTGGTAAGTGACGGTGTTACAATCTTTGATTCGGGCGAGTCATCAAAACCACACAGATAAATGTCACCGGGAACCGAATAACCCAGACGCCTCAATGCCTGCATAACCTCCAGGGCAATGGCATCGTTTACACAGATAAATACGTCCGGAAGACTCTTCATGCTGCCCAGACTGTCCATCAGGTACTCGCGGTATGTGTTCATATCTGAAATCCCCGATCTGCTTCCAATAATGCAGTATTCTTCCGGGCAGGGAAGTCCCAGTGTATACATAGCGTTGCGATAGGCCATATACCGCTCATAAAAGGAATGGCAATGCATATATTCCCCTATAAAGCCGATTCTTTTTTTCCCTCTTTGACACATTTCTTTTACAAACCGATAGATTTCCCTATTATTGTCCATGTAAAGCCGATCTGCTTCCAGAGGTTTGTCAAAACCGTTAGCAGGAGTATCGATGAAAAGCAGAGGAATATTTAAATTACAGAGCATCCGGCAGTATGCATGGTCAAAGATTTCAAGGCAGGCAATACCTGCGGTGCTCTCTGACCGGAAAGAAACCGGAAGCCGCAAATCTTTCATCTCATCCCTGGTTATCTGGTATATGGTAAGGCCATACCCTAACTGTGCAAGCTCTCCCTGAAACTTATCAAGCATCGTGGAGGCAAAGTGGGAACTTCCCAGAAAATTACCCGCAAGAAGGGCGATTTCCCGGGGGCCTCCCGCGCTGGAAACTGAAATGGGCTTATTGATCTCAGCAATATTCATATAAGAAAACTGTTTATATCCCATTTCCTGTGCTTTTTTCAAAACCTTATCCCTGGTGTCAGCGGCGAGTACTCCCGTATTATTGATTGCTTTTGAAACTGTATTACGTGAAACGCCCAAGGCGTCTGCTATATCCTGAATAGTAACCTTTGAAGCCATAAAATTCTCCCTTCAAACCTTGCGTATGTATCATAACGCACAATAAAAAATATGTCAAATGTAAAAATATTAAGAATTATTTAGCATAATTGAACTGTAAATTAAATTTTTATAAAAATTATTTGTGCAAATGTAAAAATAATATTGACTAAATGTAAAAAAATGATGTATCATATAACCAAGTGCATGACTGCTGTTTTACATTTGCACAAATTTCGACTGTGTATGACAAAATAAGACAAGGCAGACATGCGAGAAAGGAGGAATAAATAATGTCCAATTCAACAAACGTTTCCGACAGGAAACAGGGCAGCAAAGCGGGGGAGTTGCATAATTCACTGGTATATGTAAAGCAGCACTGGCAGTTATATGTTATCTTCCTCCTACCGGCATTGGCGCTTACCTTGATCTTCAAGTATATCCCAATGGGCGGTATTCTGATTGCTTTCCAGGATTATAACCCGTTCAGAGGTATTCTGAAAAGCGAATGGGTAGGGCTTGGGTATTTTCGGAGATTTCTCTCATCTCCGGATTTTTTGTCCTATCTAGCAAACACATTAAAGCTTAGTGTATTCGGTCTCTTGTGGGGATTCCCGGTACCGGTTATTCTGGCATTTTTGCTGAATCGAATACAGAGTAAGGGAATTAAGAAGAAAATACAGCTTGTGCTGTATCTTCCAAACTTCATTTCTGTCATCGTGCTCTGTGGTATTGTAAAGATTTTTCTTTCCGTAACCGGTCCGGTCAATCTGCTGTTTGGTAGCCAGATTAATTTCATGACTATGCCGGGAGCATGGAGAACCATCTATATCGCAAGCGGCATCTGGCAGGGAGCCGGCTGGGCATCTATTATGTATACTGCTGCTCTTGCGAATGCAAGCCAGGATCTGAAAGAGGCAGCCTACTTGGACGGTGCCAATATCCTGCAGCAGATCAAGGTGGTTGAATGGCCTGCAATCAAAGATATCGTAGTAATCCAGTTCATCCTGCAGGCAGGAAATATCATGAGTATCGGATTTGAAAAAGCTTATGCTCTGCAGACGGATTTGAACCTTGCCAGTTCGGAAATTATTTCTACATATGTTTACAAACAAGGTCTTATCAGTGGTAACTTTAGTTTTTCAACGGCGGTTGGTCTTTTCAACACCGTAATTAACGTCATCCTGCTTTTGAGCGTAAACAAGATTGTGGCAAAGATGAACGAAGGACAGGGATTATAGGAGGTTCGGGATGGATAAGAAAAAATTTTCCAATTATGGCTTGCAGGATAAAATGCTTCTATTAATAGGATACACTCTGATCGGCCTGTTTGTACTTGCAATAATTATTCCTGTAATCTATATCATTGTTGCTTCTTTTATTGATCCGGTAACGCTGCAGAACAAAGGAATTACCTTTGATTTCAGCAAATGGACTCTGACCGCCTATGAGCGTGTCGGATCTAATGCGCAAATCTGGGTCGGCTTTAAGAATGCGGTTGTTTACTCTATAGTATTTACCGTAGTATCCGTAGGTATCACGCTTCTGGCTGCATACCCCATGTCGAGGGCAGATTTCAGGGGTAGAAAATTCTTTAACGTTATTTTTATGATCACCATGTTTTTTGGCGGCGGTCTGATTCCTACTTATCTGTTGATTGGTAATCTGGGACTGTTGGACAGTATGTGGGCAATCATTCTTCCCGGCGCTTTCAGTGTATGGAATATGACTATTGCGAGAACTTACTACCGTGGAATTCCTTCAGAGCTTCGTGAAGCGGCGGATGTGGACGGAGCAGATGAGCTTGTCTACTACTTTAAAATTTTGTTGCCGGTATGTACACCGATTATCGCAGTGCTTGCCTTGTGGCAGTTTGTTGCAATGTGGAACAGCTACTTTGATGCAATGATTTATCTGAACAGCTCGGCGAAGCAGCCTCTGCAGCTTGTGCTCCGTGCCATCCTGATTCAGAGTAAGCCGGAGCCTGGTATGGTTTCTGACATACAAAGCACAGCCCAGAGGGCTCAGCTTGCAGAACTTTTGAAATATGCTACTATTATTATTTCCAGTCTTCCGCTTTTGGTGATGTATCCGTTTTTCCAGAAATATTTTGACAGCGGCATCATGGCGGGTTCTGTTAAGGGCTGATGAATGTGAAAAGGAGCAAGGATATGAAGAAAAAATTTATAAAACGCGGAATCGCTTTCGTATTGGCGACGGCAATGCTACTCCCCTTGACCGCATGCGGAAGAACAGCTGCCTCCCTAAATACGGGTGAAGAAATGCAGGTGGTGGACCTTGCAGAACTGCAGTTCCCGCTGGCAGAGAAGAAGACTCTCACCGGAATGATCAGCTATCCGGCCAACACGGAGTCCAATCCGAATAATAGAACGATTTTTAAAAGGCTTCAGGAAAATACCAACGTAGAGATTGAATGGATGGCGATCCAATCGGATCAGTGGGGAGATAAAATAGCGCTTAATATGTCCAACCCAAATCTTCTGACTGATTTTGTGTTCACTGCAAATTTCAGCGACAACGACCTTCTCAGGTATGCAAATTATGGTGCAATCATTCCGTTGGAAGAATATATTGATACCTACATGCCGAATTTAAAGGCTGTTTTTGACAAATATCCGGAATACAGAAAGATGAGTACGGGTGTAGACGGCCATATCTGGGCGCTTCCGTGGATTGAGCAGCTCGGCTCTGGAAAAACAGCTATTCAGTCAGTCAGCGAGATGCCCTTTATCAACAAGAAATGGCTGGACTTTTTAGGGCTTGAGATGCCGGAAACGGTGGATGAATTTGAACAGACGCTGATTGCCTTCCGGGATCATGCATCGGAGCTTCAGAAGGAGTTTGGCATTGAGGGAAGCATTATTCCCATGTCCTGCATCGTCAATGACGGCAGCCAGGACATGGCCCTTTTGATCAATGGTTTCGGCGAAGGTTACGGTGACGGAGACCAGGGAAGACATATTGCGGTGACTGACGACCTGAAAGTAATCTGTACGGGAAGCCAGCCGGGCTTCCGGGCAGGTCTCGAATGGCTTCACAAGCTGTATGAAGAGGGTCTGATCGATTCCGAGGCGTTTACACAGGAATGGTCCACCTATGTAGCAAAAGGAAAATCCGGACGTTACGGTGTATGTTTCAGCTGGGACGTTGCCAATGTTGTAGATGATTTTAATGGATGGGTTCCGCTTCCGGCGCTGACTGCGGATGTAAGAAACATCACGCCTGAGAACGAGTCTTTTACAAGCGGATATGACAGAGGCCGCTGTGTAGTAACGGCAGTTGCCACAGAGCCGGCACTGGTATGCGCATGGCTGGATCAGATGTACGCTCCCCTGCAGTCGCCTCAGAACAACTGGGGAACCTACGGTGAAAGCGATGATTTTGATATCTTTGAGATGGGAACCAACGATGCCGGGGAACCGATGCTGAAGCACGCTGCACTCGGTGACGCGTCTCCGGTGGAAGTAAGAGAGGCGGAATCTGTTAATGGTCCGCTGGCGGTTCTTGATGAATATTATGGTGTGTATGTCACCTGCCCGGATGATGCGCAGTACCGTCTGGACTGGATCAAGGACAATTTCACAGAGGATATGCACACAGAGTATGTGTATCCGAAGGTATTCATGAGCAGGGAAGATACAGACAGACTCTCTGTTTTGAATCCCGATATCACATCACACATCAATGAATTCCGTTCCAGGACAATCATGGAAGGATGTACAGACAGTGACTGGAATGAATATATCAACAAATTAAATGCTTATGGAGTAGATGAATATCTGTCTATTTTCCAGAAATATCTGAATTCTTTCTACGAATAAGCAGATTTTAGGAGGTTAATCATGGCAAGCCAGATTTTGCGTGAGGTAAGAGAATATGAACAGACATTTGAGAAAAGCATCAAAGAGCAGGAAAGACCGGCTTTTCATTTGAGCCCGCGCGTTGGCTGGACGAATGACCCAAATGGTTTTTCATTTTATGATGGAAAATACCATCTTTTTTACCAGTATTATCCCTATGACTCCCACTGGGGGCTTATGCACTGGGGGCATGCAGTGAGCAGTGACCTTCTGCACTGGGAATATCTTCCGGCTGCTCTTGCACCGGATGAAGCATATGATAAAGATGGCTGCTTTTCGGGGAGCGCGGTTACGCTCCCCGATGGAAAGCAGTTACTCATGTATACTGGTGTAGCTAAAGAAACACTTGAGGATGGCAGTGTCTGCGAAGTTCAAAGACAGTGTATTGCAACCGGAGATGGTATTAATTATGAAAAATATGCAGGGAATCCAGTATTGACAGAGGCGGATCTTCCGGAAGGAAGCAGCAGAATTGATTTTCGCGATCCCAAGATATGGAAAGGAAACGATGGCTGCTACTATGCCGTAGCCGGGAACCGGCCTGCCGATGGCAGCGGTCAGATTTTATTATTTGAAAGCCCCGATGGATTTCACTGGAAATTTAATAAGGTATTGTGTTCCAACAGGCATCGCTATGGAAGAATGTGGGAATGTCCTGATTTTTTCGAGCTGGATGGAAAGCAGCTTCTGTTGGTAAGTCCACAGGATATGCTGCCTCAGGGATTTGAATATCACAACGGCAATGGGACTGTATGCATCATCGGAACCTATGATGAAGCGAGCAAAAATTTTGTGGAAGAGCGTAATCAGGCAATTGATTATGGAATTGATTTCTATGCGCCCCAAACTCTGCTTACACCCGATGGCAGACGGATTATGATCGGCTGGATGCAGAATTGGGACACCTGTAATCCAACTATGGTTCAAACTCCTTGGTTCGGGCAGATGAGTCTGCCCCGGGAACTCTCTATAAAAAACGGACGCCTGTATCAAAAGCCGATTCGTGAACTGGAAGCTATGCGTGCGAATGAAGTACGTTATGCGGACGTTACGTTTACAGATACTTTGCAGCTGAGCAGTATCACAGGCAGGAGAATCGATATGGAATTGGACATCCGACCGGTTGATGATAGCAATGTATATCAGAAATTTGCGGTGCGCTTTGCACAGGACACAAATTATCATACAGCAGTCAGTTTTCGGCCCCATGAATCAATTCTTAAGATTGACCGGAAGTTTTCCGGTTCCAGAAGGGCAGTCATCCATCAGCGCCGCAGTCTGGTGAGACATCAAAACGGCAGAATCCGGCTGAGGCTGATCTTAGACCGTTTCAGTGCAGAACTGTTTGTAAACGATGGAGAACAGGTGCTTTCGGCAACGATATACACAGATCTGACCGCAGAAGGAATTTCATTCTTCTCTAACGGTCTGGTAAATATGGATGTGGTAAAATATGATCTGATATAGATAATAGAGAAGGATCCTTCGTCACTTAGGATCCTTCATCTTTTAGGCTCCTTCATCTCTTCAGATCATCTACCTACCTGGCAGTTCATATACCGCTTCTTCCCAAGCACTGCAAGCACTCCTCCAAGGATACTATACAGGATAGGAATCACCTGCCAAAATACCAGCGTCTGCCCAAATACGGGAACTGTGCGGCAGTCAAAAATATTCCATACCGCCACTGCATTACTTGGCAGGTAACTCCACGCCTGTGATAGCACGCGGTATCGTTCCGGCAGAGATGACACAAACATACACAATATGATCAGCCCTGTCGTCAGGGCAAGGGTACCCAGACTACTGCGGAACATTTCCGACAACAGCATAACAAATATTCCCACCAAAACTGCTGCCAGAATTGCCATGCCACAGGCAATCAGAACACTCTCACCCACACTTAACTGATAGGAATAATCCGGCATAATAAGCTGGCAAGCCGCTTCAAATCCCTCCAAACCATACAGGAAATACGTTTCCAGAATTGCCATACCGAAAACCAGTACGCTAAATCCGGCTGCAAAACTGATTCCCGCAAGAAACTTTGCCAAATAAACCGGCGCCCTTCCATACTGGCTGCTCAGAATTAACTGATCTGTTTTCCGGCTATGCTCTTCTGAAAACACTCCTGCAAGGCAGATTGTCACTGCAAGCAATATCAGCACACCATTTGTATAAGTACCATCAAGAAGATGCCAGTATCCTTCCTTAAACCGGAAAGTTATAGGCCATTCCAGTTTTTTATCCTGTTCCCGCCAAAAATTCTTTTCCTTCTCCGTCAGAAAATTTTCTTCCCAATTCTTTTCTATTGCATTTTGTCTTCGCTGATACAGTTCCTGCTCATCGGCTTTCCATACCATTGCTTCGGAGGTAGTCATCTGTCCTGCTGACCTTGCGAAATTGAAAATAGCGCTGTAGGGTCTTGCATAGGCCTGATATTCCTCGGTTCCCATATAATGCACAACCCCATTTATCGCTTCTTCAGGTATTTTCCCATACCCATCACTCATTTCCTCCAAAAGCTCCTGATCAATCTGACGCCCGTCAAGCTTTTGCTGATCGGCCTTATAGATCTGGTTCATATGAAAATTGCTGTCTACTTTTACACCATCAATATAATAGCTGCCAAGAGAATCCACTCCCAGCGCCCCTAATACCAGAAGCAGAGTAATCATAACGGTAATCCATGAAATCTTCCGATGCAAAATCTTTCCTAATTCAAACTTATATAACGTTCCCAGATTCTTCATTACCCTGATCCTCCTCAAACTGCTTTAAATAAAACTCTTCCAAGTCACCCTGCTCTTCATCCCATTTCCCCTGATAAATAAGCTGCCCATCCTTCATCATCAAAATCGTATCCGCTATGTGCTCAATATCCGAAACGATATGGGTAGAAAGCAGCACGATGTTCTCCTTGCCAATCTCTGCAATCAACTCCCGGAAACGAACTCTCTCCTTTGGATCAAGCCCTGCTGTCGGTTCATCCAGAATTAGAAGCTTTGGATCTCCAAGCAGTGCCTGCGCAATTCCCAGCCGCTGCTTCATCCCGCCGGAATAAGTCTTGATTTTCTTTTTACAGACTTCAGACAGCCCCACCAGCTTCAAAAGCTCTGATGCCTTTTTCTGAGCTGATCCTTTATCCAATCCTTTCAATGCCGCCATATATAGTAAAAATTTCATTCCCGTAAAGTCCGGATAATAACCGAAATCCTGCGGCAGATATCCCAAAAGCGCACGATATTCTTCCTCAGACACATCCACGGATATGTCCATCGGTGTCGCTGACGCTCCGCCGGTAGATACGCCGGCTTCATTCATGGAAATACTCCCGCTGTCAGGCTTTAAAATTCCGCACAAAAGTCGCATTAAGGTAGTCTTCCCTGCACCATTTGCACCTAACAAGCCGTAAACCCCTTTGTGCAATCTGAGCGATATCCTGTCCACTGCAATTTTACTTCCATATTGCTTTGATACGCGATCGATCATAAGCTCCATGTGTATTCCTCCCATCTTTCCATATTTCTTTTCCACTCTTTTGCCGCAAGAACGCTGAGAATCCCCAATGCTGCCAGCCACCAGATAAACAGTTCCTCTTTATAAAGGAGTCTTGCAATTTGCGGAATCACCGCAATTACAACCGCCACCGCCAAAACCGCATATAAACACTCTCTGCCCCGCATTCTTCTTGCCAGATACAGGCCTGCCGTATTGGTCAGTAAATATGGCACCAGCAGATAGACACCCGTGCTCAGCAAAGGCATGCCTTCCAGCCAATGCCCCGCAAATACACTTAAGCCAAGCAATAACAAGTGTGCAAATCCCATAATTTCCATTCTTGCCAGAATCAGACTTTTCAAGGAAAATCTCGTAGCCATTTCCAGCTCTGCCATTTCACAGATTTCTGACCGCAGACTTTCCGCCAAAAAAGACACTGCCAAAAAGGGAACTATCGCGGAAAACGCCCATAATACCTTTTTATCCGTTGCGGCACAAACAAAATATATGCCTGCAAAAGAAAGAACAGAAATCAGCCAGCCCCATTTTCCAATATAAAAAAATTGTGATGCCACAAATTTTCCATAGCTGATCCGGGAGGTAACAGTCTGTATTTTTCCGATATGGCACAGAAACTCCTGTTTCCTCTCCGGCGCCGGTGCTTCCATTGTCTCCTTCAACGCTTTTTTCAACTCTTTTTCCATTTCACTCTCCCTTTTCTTTTCCCATAGCAGCCTGCTTTTGCTTCACTTATGGCTGCATATTTATTTCTCCCAGCTTTTCTTTCAAGGTTTTCAAAATCCTTTGCAGCTTCCGGTAACAGGAAAATCGTGACATCCGATACATACTGCAGATTACTGAAACCGGAACTTCATTTACATATCGGAGGAGCACCAGTTCCCGTTCTTCTTCCTCAAGCTCACTGAGCACTGCCTGAACTGTCATAGATGAAATAACTCTCTCCTCCATGTCAGAAGAAACAGCTCCACTACGAGGACTGTTTCTCATGCCTTCCGCCTCATCAAAACCTTCTTCAAAGTTCTGATATTTCTTTTTCCTGTACTCATCAATACAAAGATTCCTGGCAATTGTATATAGATATCGCAGTGCTTTCCCCTCATTGTGATAATCCTTGCTTTCCAAAAAGCGCAAGAAGGTTTCCTGCGTGATATCTTCGGCAATCTCACGTTTCTGCAATTTAAAATAGCAGTAACGATAAATCTTATCGTACTGCTCTTCTATCTCTTTTGCTTTATCTATGGACACGCTTTAGAAACCTCCTTTCAATATGTATAACGAGGCAATCTCTGAAAATGTGCGGTGTATATGAAAATTTTTTAATCCAAAAATCCCAAATACTCATCAAAAATATTAAACAGCATATTCCCGGCACATACCGGAATCTCAGCGGTCGTCCCTTTCAGCGGAACATACTTATACAGATCATCCGCTCTGGTAAGCACCAAAACCGGTATCACATCATATTCCGGTCCAAACAACACTTCCTGATAAGCGCTGTACTTCGCCGCCTGCGCCACCTCTTCTTCCTCAATCTTATCATTCATCTTAAATTCCAGAGAAAACACATAATTTTCCGTGATCACCAGTACATCCGCATAGATTCGGATTGCCCGCGACTTCTTGATCCGCAGTTCAAAGGCAATCTCCCAATCCTCATAGGACACGCCTTCCAAGTCGTCAAACAATGCCCGCATAGTATCGGCACTGTCCCGAAAGGAGTGAAACAGTCCCCGGGTGTCGTTCAGATTCCGCCCAATCCGCTTACAGCCCTGTTGTAACATTTCAAACCATTCTTCCTGTGAAAGCTCCAGAAATTCCCTTACCGTGGAATAATAGCCGCAAAAATCCTCCAGTCCCCGGTGAGGTCTGGACTGGCGAATATAACCATGCCAGTTATAATCCTTATCCTGACAACACAACTCATGCATATAGGGAGATGCATACAGATAATGGTTCACCACTTTTCTGTCCTTATTCAGTTTCTTTGCGATTTCCTTTGCCTTGATACCGTCACTGCTACAGATCAGGGCATAAATATCTCTCTCAATAATGTCCATTTCACTCACAGCGTCTTACTCCTCGATAAGCGATATATTTTCACCGTCAAAAATGATAGATGCAACCTTTTCTCTTGCAGACATTTCAATATCAACATAAGACTTCACATGGTAATCTGCGTCATAAACACACAAAGTATTATCACTATCCATATCCAACATCCATGTTTGAAATGGATCGTGAAAATCAAAAAATACGGTTTCCTTACTTGCAACATCAAAATAGCCGACACGAGTGCTGATAATACCGGAACCACATAAACCGGTAAAGTATAATTCAAATTTGCCATCTCCATTCAAATCTGCAACAGCAAATGAATTCACTCCATGACTGCCAAACCACACGCCAAGCGGGTACACTTTATCATCATACAGTAAAAAAATACTGCAGGATTTATCAAATTTGAAAATACTGAAATTATAATTATTTGCGATGTCCTCCGGAGTCACATTATAACAATACTCATCATCATAATCTCCTCTATAACCGTCCAGAAGCTTTAAGAAGTCATCAACACCTTCTGATGAGGGAACCATCTGAAATGTTACAATGGGCATGGTATCTTCCTGTTCGCTATGCTCTTCGTTTTGCCGACATCCGGTCAGCAGGAAGCACGCTGCAATTATTAACAATGTATATCTTATAAATTTTCTCATATGCCCGTTCCTCTGCACTCATGGCTATTATACATCTTATCCTCTGACACACTTTTTCTATCAAAGAAACTGTGATAACAAGTAAACATATTCTAGCATACTCCGGGCAGATTCGCAATTAAGGGCTGCCTTACGACAGCCCTCTTTTCGGATTCTAATTTTCTTCGTCAGTTTCCCATACTCCTTTCGTGTAGGTTTCATCCACCATATCACTGATACCTGCAAGCAGCATGATTATGCCTTGTACTTTGTGCGGCTGAATGATGTAAAATCCTTTCTGATGCTCGTCCTCCACGACTATATCGGCGGCGAGCAGCGGCTTTAAATGATGATAAACCTGTCCTGTAGATCCGAAACCGCATTTTTCTACGAGTGATGCTACTGTCTTAGGTCCGCGAAGTATCTCCAGCAACATTGCAAGGCGGTTTGAATTTCCGATACAGGCTAATACCTTGTTTGCAACACCGCTCTCAATGAGAGAGAGCAGATCATCAGTAGGGACACTATTTCGTATCCAGTTAGACTGCCGTCCGCCGGAATTATGTACCCCGAGGTAGGTCACAAATCCACTCCCTCCTTTTTCCTCGGTTTTATAGCACAATTCCTCCATCTGTTCACTGAGACGGCTATCCGGATGCATTCCATGCATAACGTGTACTCTTTTTAGCTTCTCTGTCGATGACTTGTTAGGAAGCAATTCCATCATCATAGCCCGCAGTTCGTCAAGTTGCGGAGATACCATGTTCTGAAGGTTTTCCATCTGATCTTTGAGCTCATCGATCTCCTTATCATAATTTCGTTCCATAATCCTATGACCACTCCTCACTAAAAACTTTGTAACTTCGTAATTACGTAATTACATATTAATATGAAAGCATTGCTGATGTCAATAGTTTTAAGTAAAATATTTTGCAATTCCGTAATTTCGTAAAAGCAAGCCATAATTTCTTTCTTCTCAACATTCTCCTTGTCGTATAAGTCTCTAAAACAGTTGACAATTTAGTAGTATAGTTTAAAATTACATTTAGAATAATTGAAATGTGAGGTAAATACATGCGCCATCCGATTTGATTACGTTCAAAAGGTTTGATTTACCATGGAGATTGAAAATCCATGGTCATTTTGTCGTATTCAAATTCAATTTAAGGGGTGGTATTCATGAAAAGAAATATTTTCTTTATGTATTCCATATCCTTTTTTCAGGGTATGGTTTTTTATTCGTCAATTGCAACACTATACCGTCAGGCCGCCGGGATTTCTATTTTTCAGATCACTATGATAGAAAGTATTTCGTTGGTGCTTTCTTTTGCCTTTGAAATCCCATGGGGTGTCTTGGCAGACCGAATTGGTTACAGGCGCACAATCATTATTTGTAATACTCTGTTTTTTATCTCCAAAATCATTTTCTGGAAGTCGCAAAACTTTGCAGATTTCCTTTTGGAAAGAGTACTTCTTGCCATAGTCGTCTCCGGCCTTTCAGGCGTAGATACAAGTATTCTGTATTTATCATGTGACGAGAACGATTCCCAGCGCGCTTTCGGTATTTATGGAGGTCTCGGCACAGCCGGGCTTCTGTCTGCCGCTGCAATTTATACGGTATTTATTAAAGAAAACTATCGGGCTGCCGGATTTTTAACTGTCATCAGCTATGGCATAGCGGCAATCCTCAGTTTTGGTCTGAAAGAGGTCAAGGCTGCTCAAAAGGGTGAAAGAATGTCTTTGAGATATTCACTTATTATTTTAAAAGAAACACTTTTTAACCGGAGTCTGCTTTTTCTGATTGCCGGTGTTGCGCTTCTATACGAAGTGAATCAAACGATAACCGTATTTTTCAATCAACTTCAATATACAAAAGCAGGGATGTCGGTCAGACTGATTTCAGGTGTTTATATTCTAATGACGCTTTCCGGTTTGGTAAGTGTGTTTTCTGCACCTCTCACCCAAAAGTTAAAGCCACGATTCTTTGGAGCAATGCTTTTTGTTGTTTGTAGTTTTTCCTGCCTAATGTTGGCTTTTACACAAAATCCATTTGTTTCCGTTTTGGGTATTTTGCTTATCCGGGTCTGCTCCAGCTTGATGTCTCCGCTGGGAACAGAACTACAAAATAAAGCGATTACAACGATTGACCGAGCGACTGCACTTAGTATGAGTGCATTGCTTATGGATTTACTGGCGGTCTTTACAAATCTCGTTTTCGGAAAATTAGCCGAATTTGATTTGAGCGCTGCCATGTGCTTTGGCGGGTTTCTCTGTATACTCGGAGCGGGCCTATATTTGATCAGCCTCAAAAGGGCCGATTACAAATAAAATGTTTGAGAAAGAGCGACAGCTAAAAAATGCTGTCGCTCCTCCAAATTACCAAAAATGCAGTTTCTTAAGTCAAAGGAAGTTGTACAATTAATTCTGCATGGCTTAGCTGTTACCATTTTCCCAGCGCGCCGCATCCCCCTTCTTAATCTCCTTGGTAGAAGATAAAATGATTTTGCTGTCCTGATCCACTACCCCGCCTTCAAGTGCCGCCCAGTTATCGTTCTTATCAATCACTTTGACATTTACTTCATCAACATAATACTCCTGCCCTAAAATCCCTTCCCTTTCCTTCAGCACATAAACAGAATCTGTCTTATCCTTCGTGTGCAGTGCAGTAAGCGGAATACATAGCTTATACTTTTCTCCGGTTTCCGTGCGGGAAATGCTGCCTGACATCCCCGGTATTCCGGTATCCTCCGGCAGATTGATCAACGCTTCATAATTTCCGGGAGCATTTTTACTTTCCGCAAGGTAATCCACCTCTTTTTCCAGTTCACGGCTTTTCCCCTCTACCTTGACTGCTATCTTATCCCCCAATCCTATGTACTTTTTCTGATCTTTACTAAGCAGTACCTTAAGCTGACAGGGCAGACTTTCATCGGAGATGAGAAGTACAGCCGTATCCGGAATCCGGTCACCGACACCTGCCTTGATTTCCGTAACAACACCTCCAAAAGGCGCCAGCACCACTCCCTGCTGATCCTGAACCTGTTGAAAGATGTTTAACTGTTCGGAAAGACTGGCCTTTTCCAGCTTTGCCATATCAAGATCGGAAGCCGCCTCTTCCGGCAAAAGCAAGTCCTCCACCTTCCTTCCTGCCTGCTTCACAGCCTCATCCCGTTCTCCCTTGGCATCCGCTTCCCCATAAGCTGCATTTTGCAGGGCTCTCTTTAAGGCTTTTTCTTCCTCACTGCCTCCCCCATTGTTTTCCCATTCTTCCTCAAGATCCTGCTCTGCCTGGACATAGCTTTCCAACGCACGTCCCACCTCTGTATCCTTGTTTCGCGCAGTAGTGTCATAATCCTCTCTGGCACGGGCAAGCTCCAGCTCCCTTTTCTGCTGGGCAATCGCCTGATTCTCCAGTATGGTATTAATCTGAAGGGAAAGCTTGGAGATTGCGTCTTTCTTTTCATCCATTTTCTCTTTTAAATCCTCCAGATCAACGGAAAACAACACATCTCCTTCTTCCACCCGGTCTCCCACATGCACCGGCATGGAGTCAATCCGAAGCCCTGACAGATAAGTGACAGGCTTTTCTCCTCCTGCCACCACAATTCCCTCCGCTTCTATCTTATGTTCCACATATTTAGATTCAGGGGAGCAGGTAGTTACCATAGGAAACCGATATGCATAAATACTTTTCGACACCACCGTACAGACCAGCATCAAGCTTAAAAATATCGCAAATCCAATTGCTGCCTTTTTCATCTTTTCCATACCTCCTTAACCTTTCGTTGTTTTTTGTCCGTATGTTATGGAGCAGACAAGCTAAACAAATAATCATTCCTTAAGCCCGGAATAAATAATTCCCTGTTCCAAATAATCCTGTCCCAGTATAAACACGAACACTGCCGGTATCAGCGTGATCACACTGGCACAAAAGGCAAATCCCGCCTGCCCCCAGGTGATCTCCGGCAGATATAAGGATAATGGCCAAAGCGCCTTATCCTCCAAAAAAGCCATAGGTTGCTCCATCAGATTCCAGTATTCCAGAAACCCTAGCACCATAGCGGAGAGAAGGCCGCTTTTTCCAAGAGGAAGCCCCAGCCTGAAAAAAATCATCAGCTCCCCGGCCCCATCAATCCGCGCCGCTTCCAGCAGCTGTGGCGGAATCCCCCTGAATCCGCCGTAGGACAAAAACACAGGAAAGGTAGAAAATACCGCTGGAAGGATAATCGCCTGATGGCTGTTAAGAAGTGACAGTTTATTTAACACTAAATAACTGGAAAGCATGGTCACTTGAAAGGGCAGAAGCATCAAAACCACATAAAGAGCAAACAACACTCTTCCTGCCCGGCTCTGATATACTGCAAAGCCCCACGCTGCCGGAACTGCCATCAAAAGCTGTCCCATTAAAACACACAGCACCAGCTTCATGGAATTCCAAAAAAGTACAAAAAACTGCGGTGTTTCAAACAATAGCTTCTCATAGTTTGCAAAGGACGGATAATCCGGAAGCAGCTTCCATTTTATAAACTCAGTACCGTCCGTAAAAACCGTAGTCAGATATCCTTTTAATTCCAAAGTATCCATTAAAGAACCGGACAGCAAAAGAAGTATTGGCAAAACCACCAGCAGGGCAGGTGTAAGCAGCAAAAGCACAGCCCCGGCTTTTTGCAGATATTTGCCGGAGAATGCGAAATATTCTCTAAATATACCGCCACCGTGCGGCGCTGATTTATTTCCTGTAAACATTTTCCTATTCTTCAACCTTCCTTAAATCTCATTTTTATCCCATAACCGCTGCAATCCCAAAATCGCGACTAGCAGTACTCCGCCGGTACATACCGCAGCAGCAGCCATCTTATCCAGCTCCAGATTTACAAACCAGTTGTTAAAAAGGTGCTGCAGCAGATAAATACTTTTGTCCGGATATGCCCCTGCTGTAAGGTATGCTTCGCGGTAAATCTTGAAGGAATTCAGAAAGGACAAAATCACGATAGTATAAAGACTTCCCTTCAAGCTGGGAAGGACAATATACCATAAGCTCTTCCACTTTCCTGCGCCGTCCACTCTTGCCGCCTCCAAAAGCTCCTTCGGTATCCCCATAAGTCCTGCCAGCCACAGCACTACCGTGTATCCCATATTTTTCCAAATATAGCTTCCTACCAACACCCAAAAAGCCGCTGATGTTCCAAGATAATCTTTATGTACCTCTCCCCAAAGCCCTGACCACCCACCCAGCCGGGAGAGAAATAAATTGAAAAATCCCTGCTTGTAAAAAAACATTTTCCAGACCATCACAATGGTTGCCGTTGGCATGGCAAGGGGAAACAGATAAATGGATTTGATCCATCTCTTATTTTTCAGGTTATTTAACAGCAGTGCTGTCACAAATCCCAGAAACACCAGCAGGGGAATACAAACCAGCGTAAATTTCAATGTATTCCTTACCGCCAGCACAAAGGCCTGATTTTGAAAGATCGTCTGGTAGTTTTTCACGCCGTTAAACTGACCGGTCACCGCCGTGGTAAAGGATCTTCGCACCACATCCCCAAAGGGCAGCAGCACGAAGATCATAATTCCCACAAATCCGGGTGTAACAAATAAATAAAAATATTTTCTTTTTTTCATTAACATTTGATAACCTTCTTTTGATGGAATTGCACCGGATTTCCTAATGTATTGTCGCCAGGCATTGCTGCTTTATTCCGAGAGATAAATAGCAAGCTGTTGCTCAATTTCAGCCAATGTCTCTTCAAGGCTTTGCTCTTCCTGTATATATTTCTCTCCCGCTTCAAACACTGTCTTTTCCAAGACCATATCTGCAATATAAGGGGTATCTGACGATTCCAGCCAGCTTCGGAAAACAGCCATTTCTTCCTCTGTAGTTACGAAAACGCTGAAATATGTTTCCCGTCCGTCCTCGTCAATCATAGCCATTATGCCATATTCTCCGTCTGAAGACACATATCCTTCCTCAGGCTGAAAGCTTTCCTCCAAGGCTTCCTTGTTGATTACATAGCTGCCCAGCGCAGTCTGAACTTCTTTTCCCATGAACTCCCTGAAAAACTCTTCTGCCCGTTCCATTTTCCCGGATGCCGCATTGATTCCCAGTATCGTTACAGGTATGTAAACGTTCTCACACAAGCCCTTTGCAGGCTTAAACACCGCATCCTCAAGTCCCTTGTTCTTGACTACAGAAGTAAGGCTCATATATCCGTATGGATAAGTAGTGACCCCCATTGACAGCTGTAGGTAATCTCCCGCAAAATACACTTCATTATTGCCATATTGGGAAATGTCGTACATCCAGTCCTCCCCAAATTCCTTTGCATTATATTCCTCTGTCCATCTATGTTCCTCCAGGCTCTTTTCATTGATCCCGTCCATCTGGGCATCATAGATTCTCTTCATCTGGGTAAGGAATTCCCCAATTGCATCCTGGTTGATTTCCCCGTTATCCGTTTTCCACACAGGCGCAGCAATAGGTGCAAAAGCCTTCATGATCTCCTTTTCATTGCAGCTATAAATAATGTCCTTTCCCGGGTTGTCTTCCCTGAGACGGCAGATCTCATCTGCTATTGAGGTAAGGTCTTTCATTCCTGAAACATATTCTTCCCTGCCAAGCACAGCGGGCAGATAAACCTCTACCGGGACAACATAGATCTTCCCGTCCTTTGCCATTGCCTGATACAGATTTTCATAGAAATCCACTTCCTTACTCAAGTCACCCATCAGATCAGTCAGGTCAAGAAGCAGTCCTTTTTCTATATAAGAATCCATAGGCAGACCATCCATCATCAGGACATCCGGCCCTTCCCCTGCTACAATCTGTGTATTTAATTTCTTTAAAGCATCCTCCCTGGTAACAGCTTCCCCTTCTGCCATGCCAATCTCATAATCCACATAAACTTCCGGATGATTGATCTGATAAAGAGAGATTGCCGTGCGGATACTGTAGCTGTCCTCGAGGCTGTACACGCTCAGGCTTTCCGCCGGGGTTGAGGGTAAATTGGGATCATATGTAAAACGTATCATATTCCCGGCACTGGAAACCGACAAAAACTCCCCTCGCATGAGGGCTCCTCCCGTAAGGGTAGTATCCGCAAGGGCAGTATCTGCAAGAGAAACCATACCTTTCAAACCGTACCTGGGGCTTCCCAGCCTGGATAATTTTCCATCAATCAACTGCTCTATGCTGCCATCCTCTATATGATATCGATGCAGCCCTTTATCCCCTGCCAGATAAAGCTCATTCTCTTCTCCCGCAAAAAGGTACAGATCATACCAGCTTCCTCCATTAAAATCCCGATCCTGATAATTCTCTTCTATAAAATCTGCCAATTCCTCCGCTTCCACAATCTCCTTCTTTTCCAGATCATAAAGAAGAGGAGCGGTGAAATCATAGCCGTCCGCAATCAAAAGATTTCCCTGAAACTGTAATAGCTCCGGTCTGCCATCCGTTGTAAGAAGCAGCTCACTGCTGCCATCCTCATGCACTTCATAAATTTTATCCCCAAGGGTCGTCACAAAAATCCTGCCGGAATCCGAAAACCAGATCCTGTTAGGGTACATTTCATCCTCTGATAGAGAAATCTCCACAGGAACTACAGTTCCATCCGGCTTTACCAGTTCACACAAGGGGTGAAAATCAAATGCTGAATGTTCTTCCTGCTCTTCTTCGCTTTCTTCACCATAATCGCTATAGATAACCCCCAGCGTTCCATCTGGCGCTGCTTGGAGATCCATAAAATAAGCACGAATAAGCATTTCATCTAACCACGGACTGTTTACATTTTCCCATGTTGCTCCGGAGTCCTTTGACTCCCAAACCCCGGAAGATGAATCTGTAATAATAAGTGTCCCGTCCGGCAGCTTTTTCATCCCTCTGACAATCTCCAGTTTATCTGTCAGGTCTATTTCCTCTTCCGCATACCGCCCCATTGCAGTACCCAGGTCTCCCAAACTGCTTCCCTGTGTCTCTCCCTGAGAATTCCCCAGACTGCCATCTGTCCTGTTATTTTGATTTCTACATCCTGCTGTTAAAATCAGCGCTGCCGCTGATAATACGCACAATGCCTTTTTCATTGAAAAACTTTTCATTCTAACGACTCCTTCCTGCTTTCTAATGCATTAACTTTCTGTTTCATTCCAAGATACATCAAATCATTCATTATTATTATGTTTTGACTATTGTAATAGTCATTTTCATTCATAGACTATCACAGTAGTCACATCATGTCAATTGTTTTTTCTTTCCTTGCAAATTTCGTTGTGGTTTGTACAATAACTGTTATAATATTTTTATTATAAGAAAAGGGGAATTGGGTTATGGCACGAACCGAAAAGGTTGAATTGACAGTATTATGTTTAGTGTATAATGAAGACGCCTATTTATTGCAGGATCGGGTTAAAGAGGATTGGAAAGGCTATACATTACCTGGCGGACATATTGAAAGCGGAGAGTCAATTGTTCATGCCATAGTACGTGAAATGAAAGAGGAAACAGGCTTGACAATTTTAAATCCAAAGCTTTGCGGAGTAAAGCAATTTCCAATAGAAGATGGACGGTACATTGTTTTTCTTTTTAGTACGGACAAATATGAAGGGGAACTCATTTCTTCAGAAGAAGGCAATATGCACTGGGTAAAAAAGAAAGAATTATCAAATGTGAATTTGGTAAGTGATTTTAATGAATTACTTCAAGTGATATTGGATGATAATTTAAATGAATTTCAATATATTATTGAAGGGGATCAATGGAAGGTTGTGCTGAAATAAAGATGAACAATGCGATTTTGGAAAATTAGTGTCATAATGCAGACGCCAAAGGGGCGAGATAATCGCCCCTTTATTGCTTACATTTCCATCAGTTGACAATCATGTTTTCTAAAGAAATCTACTCTCGGTTCCAGATACTTCAATTTATGACTCTCCACGTCTTTAATATAAAAAGAAACCGGCTCAAATATATTACTCCAATCCCACAATTCTTCTCCCAAATTTAGATATTCTCTAAACATCTCACATCCCTCCGGTGCAATTGGATGAATTAGTATTGCCATAACCTTACAAGCATAAAAACAATCAATAACAAGCTGCTTTCTGAATTCTGCGTTATTCGTGGTATCTGCAATCTTTACATTGTTTACCCAATGCTTGTTTACCCCCCGGATAAAGTCATCTAAAACATAAGAGATACGATGAAACTCATGGTTATACATATAACGCTCATAATCAAGAACAGCTTTCTCTGTCATAAGTCTTATTTGTTCACTCACATCGCCCTTAGGAATTTTTCCGTCACAATTATTCTGAATAGCATAGAAGCAGGTCCGGATCAGCCGGTTAAACACATTGGTTATTAAATTACCATCTTTCAGAACCATATCTACACCAACCCTGTCTTCCTCTTTCATAAATACCTGCGGTTTAAAGCCTACACTTTTGGAAGACAGACCCAAACTCATAAAATGCATTCGCAACTGATCCTTGGTGTAATAATGAAGCAATTCATCTGCCATAGGAGGCTTTAATTCGGAACTGCTGCTGGCTTTTGTATCCATATACAATAAATGCCTGTTGGCTATGATATGAGACAAGTATACTGTCTCCATATCCGGTACTTCCCCTTTGGGAACCTGCAATCCTGTAAATAACCCTGTCTGAGCAATGGCATAGAAATATATGTTATCTTCTCCAATAAACTGATAAACTTTAGATTCCTCATCATACCACCACTTAGATAAGTCAGCTTCTTTTCCTTGTCCTTTCAAATATGCTAAAGTAAAAGAAATCGGTGCCCACAGCGATTCCGGCCATACCCAAAAGGTGAGGTCTTTTAATTCTTCACATTCCGGGAATGGTACACCCCATTCTACATTACCGGACAGCCGGAAAGGAACCAGTGTCTTTCCGGAAGTATAATGAATGTTGTCAGCTTCCAATATATTTTTAGCCTTGTCACGGTCATCCAGATTTTCAAATTCAAACACAATAGACGGTTTCTTTTCCTCATTGGTTAATTTATGAGGAGGCAGCTTTGCTGCCAATTCTGCCAGGTCACCTATATACTTTCTTGGCACATATATTGAGGGCTTTTTCAAAAATTCTTCTACGGTTTCTAACTGATACTTGCGCGTATTTGTATTTTTACGTAAGAAATCATTATATTCCTTTATTGCATGAATGCAATTTTCTAAATCAAAATACCAGTTTTCCACATCTCTGAGAACAGGTTTTTTATTTGATAAGCAACTGACGGGATTGATCAGTTCCGAAGGCATAAATTGATGTCCTAATGAACACTCATCGGCATATGCTTTTTCCGAAGTACATCCCGGTATAGGACATTTTCCTGTTACTTGCCTTCCATTTAGAAACATCTTTTTTTCTTCATCATAAAACTGGGGCATGGACATTTTCTTAATATATCCATTTTGGTATAAGGTATGAAACACCTTCGCTGATACCTGTTTGTGAATCGAACCTGCTTCTCCTAAAGCCGATGCTCCAAAGAAATCTAAACTGATCCCATAGTTTTCCAGGGTCCTCTTCTGATTCTCATGGTTAACACGTACATAATCTTCTAAATTACCTTCATACCCTGCTTCCTGCAGCTTACGATAGCTTTCCATGATAGGGGAACCATAACAATCTGTTCCTGAAAGAAAGATAACATTGTCTTTTCCGATCCGGTCTCTTAAAAATCGCGCAAAAATATCTGCATGTATAAACATACCGCCTACGTGTCCAAAATGTAAATTTTTATTTCCATAAGGCATACCTGCCGTAATAATTGCCCGTTTAGGAAATGTCGGGCGTTCATTTGGAGTTAACCGCTTACATATCATATTATTTTGTTCCTTTCTGTTATCTATTTTAATTATCACTTGCTTCTCTTTTTGTTGGGGAAGCTCTGACTGTTCCGGCATAGTATACCTCCTTTCCGAATCCCTAAATAGATGGAATTATTATAAAACGATGAGAAACACGCTTTGCGAGTTTCTCACGTTCGCGGACGGCGCCAAATTGGAATGCAAGCATTCCAGCTTGGCTTATGCCTTCCGCGCAAGTCGCCCCCACCCGTAAAACGGGTGGCTCGGGAC
>CAMWJC010000010.1 GCA_947174495.1 uncultured Lachnospiraceae bacterium
CGTCCGGTGAAGGATATTTATCTGGTTGCTTCTTCTGCCATGGATGCGTTTAGTGAACTGGATGGGCTGGGAGCAATTTCGTTTTCGGGACAAAAGGAAGATGGATGGTATATTGAACCGGCAAGGGAGGCTATGGCAAAGGGAGACATCCTTTATGCAGGTAAATATAATAAGCCGGATTACGAGCTGATCGTTTCAGAAAATTGTACGCTTGCCATAGAAAACATGATGATCTCCCATTCTCCTGAAGTGATAGAAAAGTTGGACGATTTTGGAATTCCGGTTATGATTGAGTATTCAAGCTATGAGTCCCATCCTCTTGGCAGGGTAGAGTGGGTTAAGTTTTATGGGGCACTGATCGGAAAGGAAGAGGAAGCGGAAAAGATTTTTGCAGAGCAAATAGCGATTCTTGAGAGAGTAGGAACGGATGATAAAACAGATAAGACAGTAGCTTTCTTTTTTATTACCTCTAATGGACTGGTGCAGGTAAGGCAGTCATCGGATTATGTTCCTAAGATGATAGTGCTTGCAGGCGGAAACTATGTTTTTGAAGACCTGGGTGACTCGGAAACAAGGCGCTCTACAATAAATATGCAGGTAGAGGAGTTTTACGCCGGAGCAAAGGATGCTGATTTTTTAATTTATAACAGCTCCATAGACGGCGGTATCTCCAGCGTGGAAGAACTCCTTGATAAATGTGAGGTATTGGCGGATTTTAAGGCGGTTAAGGAAGGAAATGTCTGGTGTACGACAAATGATATGTACCAGCAGTCTCTTTCTATTGGCTATCTGATAGAAGATATTCATGGAATGCTCCGGGGAGAAAAAGAGGATATGCATTATCTTTTTCATATAAATTGATCAAGGGAAAGGTACCGTGATTTAAATGCAGGAAAACAAAAAAAACAGGTATATGACAGTATTTCTTTTACTCGGAATATGTACTGCTGTCTTTGTTATTTTAAATATCTGTATTGGGAGTGTCCGGATTACGCTGCCTGATATGATAAAAATATTTACTGGAAGCGGGGATGATGAAACTCTTAAAAGGATTTTGCTGGACATCAGGTTTCCGAGGGCAGCGGCGGTTTTGATTCTGGGAGGAGCGCTGTCTCTTGCGGGATATCTTTTACAGACTTTTTTCAACAATCCAATTGCCGGCCCGTTTGTTCTGGGGATTTCTTCCGGCGCTAAAATGGTGGTGGCGCTTATCATGGTTTTTCTTCTGGGAAGAGCGATCAGGGTGACATCAGGAGCGATGATTCTTGGGGCATTTATCGGCGCAATGCTTTCCATGGGATTTGTACTTTTACTTTCGAACAGGGTCAGCAGTATGTCAATGCTGGTGGTCAGTGGTGTTATGATCGGCTATATCTGTTCTGCAATAACGGAATTAGTCGTTACTTTTGCAGATGATGCAGATATTGTAAATCTGCATAACTGGTCAAGAGGAAGCTTTTCCGGAATGACCTGGGAGAATGTAAAGGTTATGGCAGTGGTGGTTTTTATGACATTCCTTGCGGTTTTTCTTATGTCAAAACCCCTCGATGCTTACCGGTTGGGAGACGCTTATGCCCGGAACGCAGGTGTAAACTTACGACTGCTTCGGGTGTGTATCGTGATTTTCTCCAGTATTTTATCTGCGTGTATTGTAGCATTCGCAGGGCCGATCTCCTTTGTGGGAATCGCAGCGCCGCATCTGGTCAAAAGGCTTCTTCATACAGCGGAGCCTATCTGGATGATACCGTCCTGTTTTCTGGGAGGGAGTGTTTTCTGCCTGTTTTGCGATCTGCTCGCTAGGACGATGTTAGCGCCTACGGAACTTAGTATCAGTACGGTGACAGCAATCTTTGGAGCTCCTGTGGTGTTATGGGTGGTGGCTAAGAGATGAAAAATTATTATTTTTCCACAAAAAAAATGTGTGTAGGGTATGATGGGAAACCTCTGATAAAAGACATGGAGATTCAGCTGCCCAGAGGGGAAATCTTAACGCTGATCGGTCCAAATGGCGCAGGGAAATCCACGGTTTTAAAAAGCATTGCCGGACAACTGCGGCTGCTGGGCGGAAAGGTATATTTAGAGGGAAATAATCTGTCTGAAATGAAAGCGGGAGAACTGGCAAAAAAAATGTCAGTGGTATTTACCGAGAAGTTAAGGGCAGAAATGAAAAGCTGCCGGGACGTGGTGGCAACGGGAAGATACCCATATACAGGCTGGTTTGGCGTACTGTCAAAGGAGGATGAGCGTATTGTTGATGAAGTGATGGAACTTACGCATATCACAGATCTTGGCGGTCAGGAATTTGAAAGGATCAGCGATGGGCAAAGGCAAAGGGTAATGCTGGCCAGGGCAATCTGCCAGGAACCGGAAATCGTGGTATTGGACGAGCCTACCTCTTATCTGGACATCAGATATAAGCTGGAATTTTTATCTATACTACAGGAAATGAGAGAAAAGAAGGGACTTACGGTTATTATGTCTTTGCATGAATTAGAACTTGCGAAGATTGTTTCTGATAAAATACTTTGTCTTAGGGGAGAGTATGCGGAAAGGTTTGGCACACCGGAGGAAATTTTTAAAGCTGACTTTATGGAACAGCTTTTTGGTATGAATGAAAGCAGTTTTCCGGGAAATCCAAAACTCCTTGCCTATATCAGGCAGATGATGGAATGGAGGTAAATATGGCAAAGGTGATCATGGTTCAGGGAACAATGTCTGGCGCGGGAAAAAGTCTTCTGGTGGCGGGACTTTGCAGGATTATAAAGCGGGATGGATACAAGGTAGCCCCTTTTAAATCCCAAAATATGGCGCTTAATTCTTTTGTGACAGAGGAAGGGCTTGAAATGGGGAGAGCTCAGGTCATGCAGGCCGAAGCTGCAGGGATTAGCCCGCTGGTCTGTATGAATCCGATTTTGTTAAAACCTACAAACCATACCGGTTCTCAGGTGATTGTAAATGGAAAAGTCCTTGGAAATATGAGTGCAAGGGAATATTTTTCTTATAAACGAAAGCTGGTTCCGGATATTATAAAAGCATTCCGTAAGCTTAATGAGATAGCGGACATTATTGTCATCGAGGGAGCGGGAAGCCCGGCGGAGATCAATCTGCGTGAAAATGATATCGTCAATATGGGACTGGCGGAGATTGTTGATGCGCCGGTGCTTCTGGTAGGAGACATTGACAGAGGCGGCGTATTTGCTCAGCTCCTTGGAACATTGCTCCTGCTTACTAAAGAAGAAAAAGAAAGGGTAAAAGGGCTTATTATCAATAAATTCAGGGGAGATGCATCGCTCCTTGATTCCGGGATTGAAATATTGGAAGAGAAGGGAGGCATTCCGGTAACCGGAATTGTCCCTTATATGGAAATAAATCTGGAAGATGAGGATTCTCTGACAGAACGATTTGACAGAAAGGAAAAAGGGAAGGTTGACCTGGCGGTCATCCGGTATCCCAGAATCTCTAATTTTACGGATTTCAATGTATTTGAGCAGATACCGGAAGTGTCTGTCCGCTATGTCACATCTGTGGGGGAATTAGGAGAGCCGGATATGATATTTTTGCCCGGCAGTAAAAATACCATGGGTGATTTGGAATGGATGTATCAAAACGGGCTGGCAGATGCGGTGAAAAGGCTGGCGGAAAAAATACCGGTCTGCGGTATCTGTGGGGGATATCAGATGCTGGGGGAAGAAATTTCCGATCCGGAAGGGATGGAGATGGGAGGAACCATGAGAGGGATGGGGTTACTGCCTGTCACTACCCGGTTGCATTGTGAAAAGATACGCCGTCAGGTACATGGAACCATAAACCAGATGGATGGGATTTTTTCTGCACTTGCAGGACTTGATTTTGAAGGGTATGAGATCCATATGGGTAGCAGCGGGAAAAAAGAAGCAGTATTTGTGACCGGTGAAAATAAAAATGTGTACGGAACTTATGTCCATGGGATATTTGACAGGGGCGCAATTGCATCCGCCCTTGTAAATACACTGGCTGAGAAAAAGGGTATTACCCTCGGTGTTCCCCTTATCGGTATAGAGAATGGAAGCTGTATGGATTACAGGGATTATAAAGAAAAGCAGTATGATAAACTGGCGGATGTCTTATCGGAATATCTGAATATGGAGGAAATCTATGGAATACTCAGGGAAGCGCATATCAGGTAACTGTACGGAAGAAGATTTGGATAAGCTTTTGATAGAGCAGCCGGATAAAGAAATCTATCAAAAAGTATTGGGGAATTGGGACCAGGTAGCGAAGCCCCTTGACGGGATGGGCAGATTCGAAACACTTATAGCACAGATTGGCGCTATTTTGGGAACGGAGGAAATAGATATCTCAAAAAAAGCGGTCATTATCATGTGTGCGGATAATGGCATTGTGGAGGAAGGCGTTAGTCAGTCCGGTCAGGAGGTTACGGCAGCAGTTGCAAAGCAGATGGCAAAAGGCGCTTCTTCAGTGGGAAAAATGGCAGCAGCCATTGGGGCAGATACGATTCCGGTTGATATTGGAATCGGAACAAAGGAACAGATACCAGGGATACTTGATCGAAAAATCCGTTGCGGCACCCGGAATTTTAGGACCGTACCGGCTATGACCAATAAGGAGGCAATCAGCGCAATTTTTACCGGGATAGAAATAGTAGAAGATTGTAAGCAGAAAGGCTATCACATTCTTGCCACGGGTGAGATGGGAATTGGAAATACCACTACAAGCAGCGCTGTGACAGCGTCGCTTTTAGGATGCAAAGCGGATGAAGTGACAGGAAGAGGCGCAGGGCTTTGTGATGAGAAGCTATGCCATAAAAGACAGATTATTACAGAAGCAATCGAAAAGTATAAGTTATATGAGGCAAAGCCTTTAAAGGTATTGGAAACAGTGGGCGGACTGGATATTGCCGGACTTGTGGGTGTCTGTATCGGCGGAGGGATTTTCCATATACCGGTAGTGTTGGACGGGGTAATTAGTATGACAGCGGCACTGCTTGCCGAAAGGCTTGTGCCGGGAACCATACAGTATCTGATCCCTTCCCACAAGGGGAAAGAGCCGGCAGTGGAAAGGCTGATGAGGGAGTTGCACATGGAGCCTGTGATAGATGCAGAACTGGCCTTGGGAGAAGGAACGGGTGCAGTTATGATGTTCTCGCTTCTTGATATGGCGCTTCGTGTTTATCAGAGAAGAACTTTGTTTTCGGATATTCAGGTAAAACCATATGAAAGGTATTGATAGCTATGATGATTCTGGTCATTGGAGGGAGTGGAAGCGGGAAATCTTCTTATGCGGAGGAAGTTGTCTGTTCTATTTTTGAGGAAGACATGAAAAAATATTATGTTGCAACCATGCAGATTTTTGATGAGGAAGGGCGAAAGAAGGTTGAGAGACATAGGAAACTCAGAAGTGGAAAAGGTTTTCTTACCATTGAGCAGCCTAGGTCAATAGGCAGATCCATTGAGAAAATGGATGCAGGAAGGAAGACAGTTTTGTTGGAGTGTATTTCAAACCTGACTGCCAATGAGATGTTTGCAGGAGAGACCCCTAAATTGGAAATGCAGGTGGTACAAAGTGTTATAAGCGGTTTGGAACAACTAAGAAAGAATACCACAAATCTGGTGGTAGTCAGCAACAACGTATTTGAGGACGGAATCATCTATGACCGGACAATTATGGACTATATTCATGCAATGGGAGAAATCAATCAAAGACTGGCAGCTATGGCAGATCAAGTAGTGGAAGTAGTGGTCGGGATCCCGGTAGTCATGAAACAGTAAGGAGAGAGAAATGCAGGTGATCAAATCCTTTTTCATAGCAATTTCTATGTATTCTAAAATTCCGGTTCCTCAGTTTGAGTGGAAGGAAGAGGATATGAAGTATATTTTCTGCTTCTTTCCATGGGTTGGGGCACTGATTGGCGGATGTATTTATTTCTGGAATGAACTGTGTAACTACTGCCATATCGGTATTTTATGCCGAACTGCGGTAGATGCGGCAATCCCGCTTTTCATTACAGGGGGATTTCATGTGGATGGCTTCATGGATACGATGGATGCCCTGCATTCCTACAGCCCCAAGGAAAGGAAACTGGAAATTTTAAAGGATTCCCATATTGGGGCTTTTGCGGTTATTATGCTGGCGGTCTATGGACTGGTTTATCTGGGGGCGTTTTCAGAAGTAGAAAGTAATGCGATGTTAAAAATCATATGTAGCAGCTTCTTTCTCTCACGGTGTCTTTGCGGTATCAGCGCAGTTTCTTTTCCGCTGGCTAAAAAAGACGGAACGCTTTACCTCTTTGCAGACAGTTCCCAGAAAAGGATTGTGAAAGGCTCACTGTATTTACAGAGCGTAGTATGTATCGGATTAATGTTTTTCTGGTCGCCTTCGGCAGGTTTGGTCGTTGCGGCAGCAGCTATTTTAGCACTTATCTATTATTATTATCGTAGCAAAAAAGAATTTGGCGGAATCACAGGCGATACAGCAGGGTATTTTGTCCTGATCTGTGAGGTCTGTATGATTGTTGTGGCAGCGGTGTTAGAAGTATGGAGGTTAAGATGAAACTGGTAATAGGCGGTTATGCACAGGGGAAACTTGCGTATGTACTGGAAAAATACAGGTTACAGGAAGACGTGGTGTGGGACGGGATTTTGCCGGATCAGACAGTTCCCGGACAAAAAACGATAGTTATTGATCATCTCCACCAGTGGGTTAAAAACCGTATTTTGGATGGCGGATATCCGGAGAGGGAAATAGAGGCATTTTTAAATGATTTTGAGGATTGTATCCTGATCAGCAATGAGATAGGAAACGGGATTGTTCCGTTAGATGCCTTTGAGAGGGAATACAGGGAACGTATGGGGAGGATTCTCATTTGGCTTGCAAAGAGGGCGGAGGAGGTAGAGCGGGTAATATGCGGGATTGGTCAGAAAATCAAATAACACTTGTAATGATACGGCACGGGGAAACACAGGCAAATCAAGAGCAACGGTATTTGGGAAAAACAGACGAATCCTTAAGTAAAAACGGAATGGAAGCGCTGTTGTCGTATCAGAAGCGTAAGTTCTATCCGGATGTGGATTATTTGTTTACCAGCCCCATGAAAAGATGTATTGAAACTGCTGAAATTCTATATCCAAAGTTATCTCCGGCAATCATTCCGGAATGGGAGGAAATGGATTTCGGGCAATTTGAATACAGGAATTATGAGGAACTGAGGGACGATGCACGGTATCAGGTATGGATAGACAGTGGCGGGACACTGGCTTTCCCAGAAGGGGAAAGCAGGGAAAAATTTATCTTACGGTGCAAAAAGGGACTGCTTAGAATGTGTGGTAAATTGCGCAGGGCGGCGGAGCAGGAGGCTTCCGCTCCCTTAAGGGTGGGGCTGGTGGTTCATGGCGGCACAGTTATGGCATTGCTCAGTACCTATAGTAATAAATCATACTTTGATTATCAGGTATCTAATGGAAGAGGGTATTTATGTAGAATGAAAAACTGGTACAGTGAAACGATATCAGATAAAAAACATTTACGTATAGAGGTAGTAAGAGAAATATGAAATACCATATGATTGCTTTTTTCATGGGCTTTCTGCTGGATCTGCTTTTGGGGGATCCCTACTTTCTTCCCCATCCAATCAGGCTGATCGGAAAGCTAATCTCCGGGACAGAGCGGAGGCTTCGAAGTAAAATAGCAAAAAATGAAACAGATAAAAGCAGAAGTGAGCTTAGGCAGGGAGCAGCCCTGGTACTGATCGTACTTGCAAGTGTGGTTATGGTCTCAAGTTTTCTTTTGCTTGCTGCATACCGGATTCATTCTTATGTGGGAGTGGCAATGGAGAGCCTTATGACTTACCAGATACTTGCAGTAAAATGTCTGAAGGTAGAGAGTATGAAAGTCTATCAATGTCTGAAAAATGGTAATCTGGAGCAGGCAAGAAAAGCTGTTTCCATGATCGTGGGCAGAGATACGGAAATGTTAGATGAAGAAGGGGTTGCAAAGGCAGCAGTGGAGACTGTAGCGGAAAACACTTCTGATGGCGTGATTGCTCCTATGCTTTATCTGGCGGCAGGAGGACCGATACTTGGCTTTTTCTATAAGGCGGTAAATACCATGGATTCCATGGTCGGGTATAAGAATGAGAAATATTTGTATTTTGGCAGGGCAGCGGCGAAGCTGGACGATTTTGTAAACTTTCTCCCGGCAAGGATCAGTGCCCTTCTGATGATAGTGGCCTCTTATTTGTCTGGAAGTGATTTTTCGGGGAAAGGAGCATGGAATATTTACAGGAGAGACCGCAGAAAACATGCAAGTCCAAACTCTGCACAGACAGAATCCGTATGCGCAGGCGCGCTCTCCATCAGGCTTGCGGGAGATGCCAGTTATTTTGGTAAAACCGTCAAAAAACCATATATCGGGGATGCTTTGCGCAAGGTAGAATATGAGGATATTAAACGGGCAAACCGTTTATTGTATGTCACTGCATGGATGTGTGAAATGCTGTGTCTGTCAGTTATGCTGATGTTACTATGAAAGTCCCGGACAGCGGCTATATGGATGGGCATGTTTGCATGCACAGATATATGGACATCGGGCGGGTAAGCCGACATGAGCAAAGGAGGAAGCGTAAATGGGAATTCATGGTGGAGATATTTACCGGAATGAAGTAAAGCTGGATTTTTCAGTTAATGTTAATCCTTTAGGTATGCCGGAAAGCGTGGCGGCAGCACTGCATGGTGCAGTGGAAAGGTGTGGCAGCTACCCGGATATAAAAGCAGAAAAATTAAAAAAGGCAGTCAGTGAATCAGTTGGAATACCGGAAGAATACCTGCTGTTCGGAAATGGGGTCTCAGAATTGTTTATGGCGGTGATGCATGGAATAAAGCCTGAGAAAACCGTGATACCGGTTCCATCTTTTTATGGATATGAATATGCGGCAAAGGCGGCAGGGGGAGAGATTATTTATTATGTGATGAAGCAGGAAAACAGCTTCTGCCCGGGAGCGGATATAGATGCTGTCCTGACGAAAGATGTGCAGCTTCTTTTCCTTGCCAATCCCAATAATCCTGTAGGAAACCTTTTGGGAAGGAAAACGCTTTTATGCCTCTTGCAGCACTGTCAGGAAAAAGGGATTTATGTGGTGCTGGATGAAAGTTTTATTGAATTCTGTGGCGAGAGGTTTTCCATGCTTGCGGAAATAGAAGCTTTGGACTGCCTGATACTAATCAGGACATTCACAAAGATCTTTTCAATTCCCGGAGTCCGGCTGGGATATCTGATATGCAGCAATCCGAAAATACGTAATAAAATAGCCACGCAGCTTCCGGAATGGAATCTGTCAGGCTTTGCACAGGAAGCAGGATGTGTCTGTGCAGGGCAGCGGGAGTTCATCAGGGAAACGGAAAACTACATAAAAACAGAGAGGCAGTTATTGGAGGAAGGGCTGAAGAAAAAGGGGTTTCGGGTATTTCCGTCCTGTGCGAATTTTATCATGTTTTATAGTGATGAAGATTTGTATGAAAAACTGCTGGAAAAAGGAATCCTGATCAGGGATTGTAGAAATTTCAGAGGATTGGGTCAGGGATTTTATCGGATAGCCGTTAAGACCAGAAAAGAAAATGAAATTTTGCTGGATGCAATCGGGCATACGCGTGGGGGATATTGATGGTAAATACAGAACAACATAAAATTGAATATTTATTACCGGAAGAGATTGAAAAGCGGAGTTTTGAGATCATCAGTGAGGAACTTGTGCAAAGGGGCATTCAGATTCCGGCAGAGCAGGAATTAATTACAAAACGTGTCATACATACCAGTGCTGATTTTGATTATGCCGAAACACTCTGTTATTCAAAAGGAGCGGTAACAACCATAAAAGAACTGATCAGAAATGGCGCTGATATTGTAACGGATACCAATATGGCGCTTTCAGGGATCAATAAGCGGGCGCTTTCGAAATTTGGCGGCATGGCACACTGCTTTATGGCGGATGAAGAGGTTGCATTACTGGCAAAGCAAAGGAATATGACGCGGGCGGCTGTCAGTATGGAAAAAGCATCAGCCATTGAAAAGCCGGTGATTTTTGCAATCGGCAATGCGCCAACTGCGCTTATCAAACTGTATGAATTGTTCAGGGAAACGGGTTATACGCCTGCTTTTATTATTGGTGTACCGGTGGGATTTGTCAACGTTGAGGTGGCGAAAGAACTGATACTGGGAACGGATATTCCATACATCATAAATCGGGGAAGAAAAGGCGGGAGCAACATTGCGGCGGCAATCTGCAATGCAGTCATTTATCAGGACGAAAAGAAAATCTAAGTTTGTAAAGTACACAAACTAAGATTTTCTAAGTTTCGTCTGAAAGAATCGCTGTGCAATTCTTCCGAAGGAGAAAACATAAAATGAGATACGGTTTTACTACCGGGAGCTGTGCGGCGGCAGCAGCAAAAGCCGCAGCCTACATGCTTCTGACGGGACAAAGAAAGACGGAAATTGCGATAGAAACACCGAAAGGAATTCCATATCATGCAAAGATTCTGGATATCCGGTGCGGAGAAAACGAAGTAAGCTGCGCTGTGGAAAAGGACGGAGGGGATGACCCGGACGTTACAACAGGCACATGGATCTATGCAAAGGTTTCCCGTCCGGAAAATGTATCCTGTGAGGAAAATATATCCTGTGAGAAAAATATATCTCATGGGATATATAGAGAAAACCAGAGGCAGGAAATTGTCATTGATGGCGGAGCCGGTGTGGGAAGGGTGACAAGGCCGGGGCTTGACCAGCCTGTGGGAAGTGCAGCTATCAACCATGTTCCAAGGGAAATGATAAAAAAGGAAGTATTGGAGGTTTGCAGATGTGTGGACTATCAGGGAAGCCTGCAGGTTGAAATTTCTGTGCCCCAAGGTGAAGAACTGTGCCAGCGTACCTTTAATCCAAGACTTGGAATTGTGGGAGGAATCTCTATATTAGGGACAAGTGGTATTGTGGAGCCTATGAGCAGTCAAGCACTTCTGGATACGATTAAGATCGAACTGCGTCAGAGGAGGGAATTAGGGTTTGATTATGTTGCGGTATCGCCGGGAAACTATGGTCTGGATTTTTTGAGGGAGACTTATGGATATGATCTGGACAGGAGCGTGAAATGCAGCAATTTTATAGGGGAAACCATTGATATGGCAGTGGAGCTTGGATTTTGCAAAATGCTCCTGACCGGTCATTTAGGAAAACTGATTAAGGTTGCCGGTGGGATTATGAATACACATTCTAAAGAAGCGGATTGCAGAATGGAGCTTCTGGCAGCATTTTCCATAAGGGAGCAGATGGAACCATCAAAAGTCAGGGAAATACTGGATTGTGTGACAACGCAGGGAGCAATCCCAATTATAGAGGAAAGCGGAAAATTGCGTCAGATCATGGACAGGATCGCAGAGCGTATTTGTTATTACATGGAAATGCGTGCGGGAGGAAAGCTGAAAACAGATTGTATTTTATACGCTAATGGGTTCGGAGAACTGGCAAAAAGTAAGGGGGTAGAAGAATGGTTTACTTTGTTGGGGCAGGAACAGGGGCGGTAGATTTGATCACGGTCAGAGGTATGCGCTTGTTGGAACAGGCGGATGTGATTATTTATGCCGGTTCTCTGGTAAATCCGGAATTGCTTGTGTATGCAAAGAAGGATTGCGAGACGTATAACAGCGCTAAACTGACACTAGAGGAAGTGATCCGAATTATGGAAGAAGCGGAGAAGGAAGGGAAGCTGATCGTTCGCCTTCATACAGGGGATCCGAGCATTTATGGGGCAGTCAGGGAGCAGATGGATGAACTGGACAGACTTGGAATTTCTTATGAGAGCTGCCCGGGGGTGAGCGCCTGCTTTGGGGCGGCGTCATCCTTAAATCTGGAATATACCCTGCCGGGAATTTCACAATCCTTAATTATCACAAGAATGGAAGGCAGGACGGGAGTGCCAGAGAAAGAAAGCATCGAAAGCATGGCAGCGCACCAGGCATCTATGGCAATCTATCTAAGTGCAGGAATGATTCAGGAACTATGCAGGCGATTGGTTTTGGGAGGATATAAAAAGACCACACCGGCAGCTCTTGTTTACAAAGCAACCTGGGATGAGGAAGAGGCATATATCGGTACAATTGATACCCTGTACGATATATCTGTGGAGCATGGAATTACGAAAACTGCGTTAATTTTGGTTGGAGATGCGATTGCCCACCAGAATTATCAAAAATCGCGACTGTATGCTGCTGACTTTTCAACAGGATTCCGCGAAAGAAGCAGTGATATTCTTGAAAAGTCGCTTTTAAAGGAGCAGTCATGAGATTAAGTATCATCAGTTTTACGGAGAACGGAAAAAGGCTTTCGGAACGTATTGCGGAGCTATTGAAAAAAGGAGACTCAAAGAGTCTTTCAAAAACAGAACCACTCTTATTTACGAAATGTGAAGCGTGCAAGAAAAATAGTGCCGGCTCTTCTGTTTTGTTTGTAGAAAAATCGGTAGGAGATTGGGCAAAAGAACAGATGCAGGAGAAAAATGCACTGCTGTTTATCGGTGCCTGCGGAATTGCGGTCAGGGCAATCGCACTTTCCCTTACGGATAAGCTGCATGATGTTCCTGTGCTGGTAATGGACGAGAGGAGCAGATATGTGATTCCGCTTCTGGCCGGCCATGTGGGCGGTGCAAATGAATTGGCGGATTATCTTGCCGGTAAAACAGGAGCAGAGTCGGTAATCACGACAGCAACAGATATCAATAATAAGTTTGCAGTGGATTTGTTTGCCAAAAGAAACAATTTCTTTATTGAGAATAAGGAAGGAATTGTTAAAGTATCGTCAAAAGTGCTGGCGGGGGAAGTAATAACTATTTCCATAGAACCGGGGCACGGAGCTGATGGGACAGGGAAAAGCTGCCTTCCCTCAGGCATCCGCCTTGCAGCTTATCCACCGGAAGGATTTGTTGATGTTTTGATCACTTCAAAAGAAGATAAATTTAATGCAGCTCTTGTGCTCAGGCCTAGGGAGTATGTGATAGGGCTGGGCTGCAAAAAGAGAAAGGGTATAGAGGAAATTAATGCTTTTGTCACAAAGAAAATGAAAGAATTGGGTATTACTGCCGCCCAGGTTTATGCAGCTGCTTCCATTTCATTAAAAAGTGAAGAACAGGGAATCGTCAGCTGGTGCAATAAGGAGGGGATTCTCTTTTTGACTTATACCTCAGAAGAATTGCAAGAGGTAAAAGGAAGCTTTACAGGTTCTTCTTTTGTCAGGGAAAAGACAGGAGTCGATAATGTGTGTGAAAGAGCGGCGTTGAAAGCCTGTGGGGACAAAGGGAAGCTGCTTACTCCAAAGTATGCGGAAAATGGAATGACGATTGCGGTGGCAAAAAGAGAGTGGAAGGTGTGTTTTGATGAAAAATAGAATCTATATCATAGGAATGGGACCGGGCAGGGAAGAAATGATGACAGGGGAGGCAATCTACGCGCTTGAGCAGGCAGATGTCATTGTGGGCTATACTACCTATCTAAAGCTGCTAGGACAGCGTTTTCAAGGGAAGGAGCTGTTATCTACCCCTATGCGTCAGGAAGAGGAACGGTGCAGATTATGCTTTGAGGAAGCAAAAAAGGGGAAAAAGGTGGCGCTTGTGTGCAGCGGTGACGCAGGGATTTATGGACTGGCATCGTTGATGTATGAGATTGGAAGAGAATATCCGGAAACAGAGCTTTTCGTTATTGCAGGGATTACAGCGGCAAGCAGCGGGGCAGCAGTCCTGGGGTCACCTCTTAATCATGATTTTTGTGTGGTCAGCCTGAGCGATCTGCTGACACCATGGGAGAAGATTGAAAAAAGGCTTGAAGCTGCCGCAGCAGGTGATTTTGTCATTGTGCTTTATAACCCATCCAGTCATAAAAGAAAAGATTATCTGATGCGGGCCTGTAATATTCTGCTTCGAAGCATAGAGGAGGAACGTATCTGTGGTTATGTTGAAAATATTGGAAGAGAAGGGACAAAGGCAGATATCTGTACCTTAAAGCAGTTAAGGGAGATGGAAGTAAATATGTTTACCACGGTATTTATCGGAAGCTCCGGATCGGAGAACATAGGAGGGAAATTTGTCACAAGGAGAGGGTATAAGATTGAAAAAAATACTGATATTTGCGGGAACAACTGAGGGAAGAAGATTATCGGAATGCCTTGCGGAGGCAGGGATAAGCCATACGCTCTGCGTGGCAACAGAATATGGGGAGATTGTATTGAAACCAAATCCCCTTGTAACAGTGCGTCAGGGGAGAATGGCACAGGAAGAAATCAGAGAATTGCTTTTCGAAGAGAATTATGAGGTGGTAATTGATGCAACACATCCTTATGCAGAGATTGTTACCCGGAATATCAAAGGAGCTGTAAAAGAGCTTAAGGATATGGGGAGAACAATATCTTATCTGCGGCTGAAAAGAGAGGAAGGAAAAAAGCCGGAGGGTGTTATACATAGTATGTATGAAAATGAAGGACAGATTACCTTTTTTGAGACAGTCAGGGACTGCGCAATAGCACTGAAAGGTATAGAAGGAAATATTCTTCTCACTACAGGAAGCAAGGAACTGTCAGATTTCTGTACGTTTAAGGAAATAAAAAACAGGCTTTATGTCAGAGTTCTTCCCAGCATGGAGAGTCTTTCTGTGTGCATGGAGCAGGGAATATGCGGAAAGCAGGTCATAGCCATGCAGGGGCCATTTTCAGCAGCGATGAATGAAGCAATGATACATCAGTATCATATTTCCCATCTGGTTACAAAAGAAAGCGGTGCATCTGGAGGATACGGGGAAAAGCTGGAAGCAGCCAGGAGGGCAGGAATACAGGTGTTTGTGATAGGACGTCCGGAGGGAGAAGAAGGGTATTCTTTCTTTGAGACAGGGAAAGAACTGGAAAAGATCTGCGGACGAAGGATTCCTTTCAGAGGGCAGATGCGGATCATCCTTGCCGGTATAGGTATGGGCAGTGAAAGCGGGATGACAGGAGAAGTCTGTGAGGCAATAAAGGAAGCTGATATTCTATTAGGTGCGGAAAGAATGCTGTCACGCTATCAGCCAAAGATTGAAAAACACCCTTTTTATCAGGCAGAACAGATTATTCCATATTTAGAGGAATTACAGGAGAAAACAGTTCTCTCAGAAGATAGAAATGTTGTGATCCTTATGTCCGGCGACAGTGGTTTTTACAGTGGGTGCAGGCGGTTGTATGAGGCACTGGATATGGAAATCAGAGGCGGAAGGCTTAAGGCTTCCCTGCATGTTATGCCGGGGATTTCTTCGATATCTTATCTGGCTGCCTGCATTGGGGAAAGCTATCAGGATGCGTCCATTTACAGTATGCACGGAAAGGAACTGCGCAATCTGGCACGGAAGATCAAAAACAGCCCGAAAATCTTTTTGCTGACTTCCGGAGTGAAAGATGTGAACCGGCTGGGAGAACTGCTTATGGAAGCAGATTTGACAGAATGTGAAGTCATAACCGGATATCAGTTGTCTTATGAGGAGCAGCAGATTGAAAAGCATACACCATCTGAATGCAGCAGGCTGCGGGAGGAAGGGCTGTATACCTGCTTTGTGAAAAATCCCCGTGCAGAAAAAAGGAGACTGACACATGGGATCAAGGATGAAGAGTTTATCAGAGATAATGTTCCTATGACAAAAGAGGAGGTAAGGGAAGCTGCTATCTGTAAACTGCGGCTTTGGGAAAATGCAGTGGTTTATGATATTGGCAGCGGCACCGGTTCGGTTGCGGTGGAGATCGCGGGGATTTCTGATGAGATACAAATATATGCTCTGGAAAGAAATCGGGAAGCGGTTTCTCTGATCGAAAAAAACAAAGTGAAACACGGGCTGCAGAACATAACAGTAATCGAAGGGACAGCACCGGAAAGCCTTGTGGGACTTCCGGCGGCGACACATGCGTATATAGGAGGAAGCGGAGGAAGAATGAAAGAAATACTGCAATCATTATATCGGCTTAATCCGTGGATGCGAATTGTGATAAGCGCAGTCAGTCTGGAAACAATCTGTGAAATACGGGAAGTGCTGAGAACCTTTCCGGTAAAGGGAGAAGAAATTGTGCAGTTACAGGTAAGCCGGGCAAGAGAGGTGGGAAAATATCATTTAATGCAGGCGGAAAATCCCATCTGGCTCTGTTCCTTTGGCTTTGGCGGAGGTGCATCATGCAATTAAGGAGAGTCATGATAGCCGCACCGAAGAGTGGAAGCGGAAAAACGATGATTACCTGTGCCCTGTTACAGGCCTTAAAGAACAGGGGAGAAAAAGTGCTTTCTTATAAATGCGGACCGGATTACATTGATCCCATGTTCCATGAAAAAGCGCTGGGTGTCCCTGCCGGAAATCTGGATACATTTTTTACAGAGGAAGAAGAAACCAGAAGGATTTTGGCAGGCAGTGCAGAAGAAGAAAACATTGCAGTCTTGGAAGGAGTTATGGGGCTGTTTGATGGATTGGGTGGAAGCCGGGAAGAGGGTTCTTCCTATCATCTGGCAAAAGTGACAAAAACACCGATTGTACTTGTGGCAGATGTAAAAGGAATGGGAGTCCGGTCTATGATTCCTCTGATTGCCGGATTTTTACTTTATGATAAGGAGCGGCTGATTAAAGGGGTACTATTGAACCGGATATCAGAAGGGTATTATAAGACGGTGAAACCGCTGATAGAAGAAGAATTACAGATTCCTGTTTTAGGCTTTATTCCGGAAGCAAAGGATTTATGTATTGAGAGCCGGCATTTGGGGCTGGTCATGCCGCAGGAACTTAACGGAATAAAGGAAAAACTGCAAAAGATGGCTGAAAGGTTGGAAAATACAGTCTCTGTTTCCACAATCATGGAAATAGCGGAAAGCGCGGAAGAAATGGACATTGATAAAGAGCATATGGAAGATATTAATCTTCCGGAAGAAATGGCCCTTCCAAAAGATAAACCTGTAATTGCAGTGGCAAAAGATGAGGCGTTTTGTTTTTATTACAGAGAAAATCTCTTGCTGCTTGAGAAAAGCGGAGCAGAAATAAAATATTTTTCTCCCATTTGGGATCAGGAATTGCCGCCAGGCTGTCATGGGATTTTACTTGGAGGCGGTTATCCGGAACTGTATGCAGAAAAACTGAGTTTAAATCATAGTATGCATAAGGCAATCCGGCAGGCAGTGGAAAGCGGAATGCCCATAGTGGCAGAGTGTGGTGGTTTTATGTATCTGCATTCTTTCTTGACAGACCAAAATGGAATAGATCATGCCATGGCCGGAGTACTACCGGGAAGGTGCTTTTACACAGACAGGCTGGTGCGCTTTGGCTATATCGAAATGCAGGAAGAAAAGAATTTTTTTCTGTCAAAAGGAAAAAGAATCAAAGGCCACGAGTTTCATTATTTTGACAGTACAGACAATGGAAATGGGGCAGCGGCGTTAAAACCGGTAACGGGCAGGAGTTATTCCTGTATTATAGCAGGAGAAAATTATTGGATGGGTTTTCCGCATCTGTATTATCCTTCCAATCCGGAATTTGCCCGGTCATTTGTTGAAAAAGCATCACAGTATAAAAAGGAAAGAGAAAGCAGGATAAAAACTGGAAAATGAATTATCAGATGCAGGGAATATGGGACGGTATTCAGGATATGGCTGAATATATTCGCTGCGCTTTCTGTTCAAATACCGCCATAACTGTGGCAATCTCATGGGGATTGATAGTTTCCTGGTCTTCGGCATATAGGGCGAGAAATAGCCGCAGCAGGTGCGTCTTTGCAATACCGAAGAGCAGATGCTTTGAAAAGCTATAATCCTCATAGATTTCAAGAAAGTCGGTCAATAGATAATATTCGTAATAGCGATTTAAGATAATTTCTAAATCTGGTATTTTCCCGTAAAGGTTTTCCAGCAGGACGGCAAGTTTTTGATTGGCAGTGCGGGGATTCCTTCTGCCTTGAGAACCAAATTTCCGGATATATTTTCGACATAATTGATATAAAAGCGGTGATATGGTACGGAGTTTTGGATAATAAAAGCCGTTAAAAAGCCAAGTGTCTATTTTTTCACAGGTCATTTGGTAATGCTCCCGGGATTCGTAATCCTGTGGGCTTGGAAGGGGTGTTTGACCAAGGCAGGCATTTTGAGAATCCTGTCCGTAATGTAATATCGCCATGTTGTCAAAAGAGATGCCTCTTTCCAGCATCATAATCAGTTCATCCCTTGCTTTCAGCAGATAATCCAGAAATTCCCTGTCATCGTTTGTGGTGTTTACTTCATAGCTGACACTGCCTTCTGACACTGTAAATTCAAATGGTCTGTCTCCGGCGGCGGAGGCCAGAAAAAGTCGTGCAGCCTCAGGGCATGCCAGATACAGCGTTTCTTCGCAAAAAAACTTAAGGTTGTACAGCCGCCTGGGAAACTGGATACATACCGCAGGCATGTAAGAGGAGCCATGCCTTTTCTGTATGCTGCATAGATGATCCATTCCCCAAAATGGACAGCCACGAGAGGTGTTCCGAAAAGTGATTACACCCCGTCTTTTCACGGTAAAACAGCGAAGCAGCAACCCCCAAATACCTTTTTCATTGCGGTATTTAGCGTACACATCAGAGTCAATGGGAATCTTCCAGATGTTGCGGCAGCAGCTTGTCGGACAGTCTTCTGCAATGCAATTGAATTCGTTGAAAATAGAAATCCGCTTTATCTCCATAGGGGTTGCTCCTTTGACGAACTATCCAAAACTTTTAAGAGATGTTTCAGTATCGTTCCGATTCCGGATATTTTATCATTTTTAGGGTTTGCCTACAACACTTTTAGATATTTTATTGAGTTTGCCCCGATGCGTACCAGAGACGATATCGACCAGAAATATAGGATGGTAATTTATAATTATCAGAAACTTGCTAACAGTTTGAATATCGAACATGCTTGTGATATGATAAAGCTATAAACAATTTTGTTCAGTATATATTTCATACAGAAAAAGCGAAAGGGAAGAGGTATTTATGCCACTTCCCTATGTCATTATTATACTATAAAAAGTGCTGAAATTCAAGACTTGTATCGTTTACTGATTGAGGGTATACTACATATTTCAAAAGGAGGTATGTGTATGGGTGAACAAAATTGGTTGGAGCTATTGAACAGTCAAACGTGGCTTAAACAAGTGCAAGCGACAAATCAGTATACAGAAAAATTTGGATTGGCATTATCAGAAGAGGATACTGAACTTTTACTTGTGGAAAAGAATAATACACTTAAAGTCGAACGGAGGGTTGAATTTGGACAAAGTATTTTGCCACAAATCATTTATGCATTTTGTGATTCTTCCTTTATAACACAGAATAATTATGTTGAAACATTGATACGGTTGCAGGAAATATTTTATCTTTACAAAAATGAAATGCAGGACGAAATTACAGATGACGAACTTATTCATTTTATGAAAGAACAATTTGAAGAGGTGTGCTATGGAGATTTAGACTATCTTGAAGGGACTTGCTTAGATGTTTTTGCGCAGGCTATCAGAGCAGGTTATAGAGGATATCAAAAGACACAAGGTTATGGAGAATTTGAAAAATTTGATATTGTCCAAAGATGGGATAAGGAACTGTATTTAGAAACGCTAAGAGAACTCTGCTGGAGGTAGATATTATGGATTATCAAATGGAAGAACTGCTTCCTATCGTTTCTGAACTGGCACAAAAATATGCTGGTTACGAAAGTACATCTATCACTTATGAGAAAGCGCAGTCACTTATGGAAGCTGTTTTATTTTGCTTAAGTGAATATAACAATTCATATACAAACAGTCTTGTACATAGGGATATTTCTGTAAAAGAGCAATATAATATAGGCGCAAAACTTTTATTTGAAAAAGTGGAGGACATCAGAAAGATTTTTAATGAGATTTCCTTTCAATTTGAGGACTTTGGGGTTAAGTGCCTATACGATACAGTGCAAAAGGGTATTCCACAATTTTTGGAATGGTATGATATAAAATTTTGCCCACAAAATGCGATTATGACTTTGGATTATCCATTACTTATTGATTGCAGTTCCTTGAAAGGAGGAGACGCAGTTTATAAGTATATCCGGGCTATACAGATAGAACAACAATTTTTAGGTGCGTTTGACAGGAATTATGTCGTGTCAGTTTTAGAAAAATATAATTCTGAATACCGGGATATGATAGAAAACATATGCAGTATTGTATTGACAAATATAATCGGTCATATTGCAATTAAAAAATCGTTTAATAAGACTGAATTTCTGTATGAAGAATATCTTCAATTATCAAAAGTATTTGGAGGGAAATCAATTTCAGATATAGAGAAAGTTGTAAAAGAGCTTATTAAGAAAATGGTGAGTCAGTTTTATGAAAATGATATGAATATATTTGAATATCTATGTTATGAAACGAATAATATAGCGGTACGTATTTTTACAGCAAATCAACATGGACAATTAAGCAAGGTTTTTGTGTTATAATTGTTACCACCGCAGGTGAAGGCATGCTTCCGAAGTTTTATGAGAGATATGGTTTCAAAAAAGAAAGTGGAGTCATTCTGATGGGGCTTGAAATTTAATCACTAAATCAGGATGTGGAGGAAGATTATATGACATTGTTAGAAAAGTATCAAAATTTTCTCGTGAATAATACAAGACCAGAATTTCAGCCCAAATCGTTAAGCCTTTCGGCAGAGGGTTGGAAGTTGCTGATAAGAGAAAATCTTACACCGCTTATTGAAGAAAAACTACAGATGCGCCAAATTGGTGACTATATATGGGCATCAGAATATGAAGACGGCAGGAGAAAAGTGCTTTCACTTTTTAAAATAAACGATGCGTATGCAACCTTGCAATGGGGCTGGAATTTTGACTTTGTACCAAGAATTACTTCCGGGAAGAAAATTGTCTGGGCAAGAACGGACAAATCTGTCTATATGCATATTTATGAGGTTTCGGATGAATTTTCAGGATGTGCTTTGGAAAACAAAAAGCAAAATGCAGGGAAACTTCGACAGAGCAGTTTTTTCAAAATGCTCTGTGGTGTGAAGAATAAGAAGCAGAATGCAAGAGAAATGACAATCCTGTCACGATGCGAGATCGATATAAATAACATTGAAAAGGGGTTGGAAGAAAAAATAAAACAACACAAGTCCGTATTTCTTTATCTGCTGCCGCTTATCGTGGAATACTATAAGAACACAGCTACTTACGAAAAAATACTGACAAGGATTGAACAAAATATGCAAACCAGTTACTATCGCTTCATAAACAGAGATAGTATGATCGTATATCCTTTTATTGAGAAGCGCATAGGAATGAGGGAAAAGGCATTCCGTGATTTTGAGTCGATTACGTTTGACGATGAAAATTTAAAATCCAAACTTTTGGATATTTTAACCAACTAGGAGAGAATTATGAAAAAGCGCTTTTGATACTTTAGGCGTCGTACACAAGAAATCTGTTTGCTAAGTTTATGCCTGCTTTATGTTGAGTGAAAACACAATAGGATAAGCACAGAGGGGTTGTCGGAAGACAACCCCATTATGTTGAAGTCTTATTGGATCTTAATTAACTCAAATTTATCCGTGGGCGCATTCTTGTGTTTCCCATGATATTCACTCCTTATTTTTTTGAAAAAAGAACTTGACTGTAAACCTTGTTGATACCTTATATTTCAAGAAAAAATTTTGTAAGGAGGACGTGACATGAATGCTTTGGTGCAAACCAATAATCTCACGAAACAGTATGGAAAACATAAGGTTGTAAACAGTGTGAATTTATCAGTCAAAAAAGGAGAAATTTATGGTCTGATCGGAAGAAACGGTGCAGGAAAAACTACTGTTTTAAGGTTAATCAGTGGATTGGCAAAACCCACAGAGGGGGATATATGTTTATTTGGACAAAATAGACATAATACGGTTTATGTGCAGAATCGTGTGGGGATATTGATTGAAAATTCGGGAATTTACCCGAATATGAGCGCAAAAGATAATATAAGGCTGAAATGTTTAGCAATGGGCATTTCAAGCAAAAGTTATATTGCAGAACTTTTGGAAGGTGTGGGGCTGTCGGCTGCCAGTAAGAAAAAGGTCAAGCATTTTTCTGTTGGAATGAAACAGCGGTTAGGCATTGCATTGGCTTTAGTTGGAAATCCTGAATTGGTTATTTTAGACGAGCCTGTCAATGGTCTTGATCCACAAGGTATGGCTGAAATCAGGGAGATAATTGTCCGGCTAAATGCTGAGCAAAATATTACATTTATTATATCAAGCCATATTTTGGGGGAACTTTCAAAAATTGCTACCAGTTATGGGATCATTGAAAAAGGCGAATTGAAAAAGCAAGTTTTAAAAACAGAATTAACAGAAGATTTAGAGGAATATTTTTTTAGCTTAACGGGAGGTGTATCATATGACTAAGATGATAAAAATGGATTTATATCGTTTCTTTCGTTCTGTTTCCACATGGACAATTTTATTTGCTGATATAATGCTTGCATTTTTAAGTGTTATGTTGGTTTCTGCTAATACATCAATACAGATTTATTCTAACGCCGGAGAACTGCTGGCAGCACAAATAAATGGCGGCATGCTTATGGCAGTATGTTCAATGGCAGTTATTATATTTGTGAGCGCCAAGTATAAGAACGGTTTCATAAAAAATATTGCAAATCAGCTGCCCCGGCGTGAAATGTTGGTTTTTCCGGAAATCATAGTAACTGCTGCTTGTCTATATGCTGACCGGCAGCACAACTTTTACTATAGCAGCCGGACTTTTAATGGCATTTAAGATTTTGAATATTTTTTATGTACTTGCCCAGCGGTTTACCCGTTTCAATATAAATCAATACATGTTGGATTATAATATCTTTCAGATAGGAATGGAAACTACAAAACCTATCTATACAAGGGCTGCTATTGTAGGACTGGTGTTTCTTTTGGCAGAAACTGTTTTATTATGCATGGCTATGCACAAAAAGGATATTAAGTAGGTTTTCGGGATAAGGAGGTAAGCGTGATGACGATAAAAGAAGTTGAGGAGCAGACAGGATTAACACGTTCCAACATACGTTTTTATGAAAAAGAAAAGCTTATTGAACCGTCACGAAATGATAAAAACGGATACAGAGATTATTCTGAAAGAGACGTTGAAAACATTAAAAAAATTGCTTATTTGCGTACATTGGAAATTTCCATAGAAGATATTCGCAGTATCATATCCGATAAAGTGTCTTTGACAGAAATTATTGAAAAGCAAACTCAAACGATTCAAGCACAAATTGAGGGTTTGAATATCGCAAAAATCATGTGCGAAAGAATGCTTGAGGCTGGAAATGTCAGTTTTGATGAATTACAGGTTGAAAGATATGTAACAGATTTGGAGACCTATTGGAGCGATAATAAGCCTGTTTTCAAACTGGATTCAGTCAGCTTCTTGTATATATGGGGCAGCCTCATTACATGGGCAATTATTACATCGCTATGTTTGATCATCGGGATATTATCATATTCGAAATTGCCGTCTGAAATCCCTGTTCAGTGGGACAATGGAATACCAACTTCGGTGGTAGATAAAAAATTTATTTTTGTATATCCGTTAGCCTGTATTGGTATCCGTTTTTTGTTAAGACCAGTTATTTATGTGAGATTGTTAATGAACCATCTTTACGGAGAGCTTATAACGGAATATCTGTCAAACTATTTATGCTTTATTGCACTGTCAGTAGAGTTATTTTCCATATTGTTTGTATACAGATTGGTGAAAAGTGTAGTAGTTGTTTTATTAGCAGATACAGTCGTGCTTATTGGAATATTGCTTGCAAAAATCCATTGTCCTTTGCATGATATCCTTTAAATTCTCGATATTTTTCAATATATCATTGCATTCGAGGGAATGATTGCATCCATCATATACAGTTAGCGGAATATGATTTGCATTTGAGAGCTGGATAATCTCATCTGTATTGCTACATGGATCAGATGTCCCGATAAAACCAATTGCATGATTTGGTGCAAAAAGGTAAGTTTGTGCTAAAGGCGTATACAGAACATGCCGTGCATGTTTTAATCCATATTTCTCCGCAAACGATGTTGCAATGATTGTACCAATACTTTTTGAAATAAAGAGAATATCATCATAATCAGACCAGACAATATCAGCGAGTTCGGCTTCGGTCTGTGAAAACAGTACTTCATATGTTTCTTTCATTTTTTCGTCGTTACCGCGGATATTACCGCTGTTATATGTGTAGTTAATATTTCTATAATTCTTATATCCCAGTTCACAGGCGATGCTCCTGCTATAATATAAAAGGGGTTTATCACAGTGGTATCCTGTACCTGGAAAGTAAACAGCTATCTTCGACATAATATTTCCTTTCAGCTCTTTATATTTCTTCACAAAATAATACCATAGTCTGTTAGAAAAGGGAAGTAGTAATGGCAAAATGAATAAGTCAGACTCATTCATGGAAAAATAAGCATTATTTTTCATGGAGGCAGGCATATGTATGATTCCTTTTATGGCTGGTATTTGAAATGTCAGTCTGACACACAGACTTTAGCGGTAATACCTGCCATTCATAGCGCAGGGAGGAAGCGCACCTGTTCTATTCAGATTATTACGGATAATGACGCTTGGACAGTAACGTTTACTATAGATGTATTTCGACGGACAAAGGGGAATATTTTCATCGGAAAGAACCAATTCGGTAAAGAAGGTATTCGTTTAGCGATACACACATCGCAGCTGACTATTAAGGGAAAATTGGATTTTGGGCCGCTTTGTCCCTTAAAATATGATATTATGGGACCGTTTGCATTAGTGCCATTTATGGAATGCCGCCATAGCGTGTGGAGTATGCGGCATTCGGTTCGGGGAAATATGTGTATCAATGGACAAAAGTATTCTTTTCACAATGCCAGGGGATATTGGGAAGGAGACCAAGGCCGATCATTTCCAAAGGAGTATATCTGGACGCAATGCTTTTTTCCCGGCGGGTCTTTAATGCTGTCAGTGGCGGATATCCCCATGGCGGGTATTCATTTTACTGGTGTTATAGGTGCTATATTATGGAAGGAGAAAGAGTACAGAATAGCTACTTATCTGGGAGCCAGGGTTGTTCAAATTCAAAACAATATGGTACGGGTCATACAGGGCAGCTTGGAATTGGACGCTCAACTGCTGAAAACATCTGAATGTCCTCTTAGGGCTCCGGCAAAGGGAGATATGGTAAGGACAATTCATGAAAGTGCATCCTGCCGGGCTTTCTATCGATTTTGCAAAAAGGGATGTACTCTTTTTGCCTTTGAGACAGACAGGGCTTCTTTTGAATTTGAATTTATGATATGATATGGGATACAGCAGGAGTGATACTTCGCGGGAAATCGAGCCCTGTGTTGGCATTAAGAGTGGGGAAATTCAATGAAGGAAACGCTGAAAAATCGATTATATATAAAAATTTTAGTGGCGGATTTAATCTCAAATTTCGGAGATATACTTTATTATTTGGCGCTGCTGAATTACGTTCTTCAAATTGAGCAAAGTAATTTTGCCATTGCAATCATCAATGCATCTGAGATCATACCAATCCTATTTTCGTTTCTGCTTGGATATTTCGCGGATCAAAATCAAAAGCGTGTGGCGACTATAATAAAAACATTGGTCGTCAGAATAATTGCATATCTGTTCGTCGCTATCATAATGGGATTTAACCCGAGCCTTTTGATTGTAGCGGTGGTCAGCCTTGCTAATTTTATTTCTGATTTAGCCGGGCAATATGAGAATAGTCTATATTATCCGATCAGCAATCAAATCGTTAGGAATGAAGTGCGGGAAGAGGTTATGGCTTTCCGTCAGTCTCTTATGATGAGCCTGAACGTTCTTTTTCAGGCGGTTGGGGGCGTACTAATCTGTTATGTATCATTCCGCCGTCTGGCAATGATCAATGCCTTTACCTTTGTGGTAAGCATGATGATTGTGGTTTGCTCAAAGACGGAAATGCAGAAGTATTGTCAAAACGAGGGGAGGCAGGCACCAAAGGAAAAGCAATCGATGAACCAACTTTTCCGTCAACTAAAGAAAGAATTAGCAGATGCAGTCAGACTCCTCTGGAAGATACCTAGAATCAAGGAAACTTTGGCGGTTATTCCCGTATTAAATGCGGGTCTTGCGGTGGTAACATCGATTGTGGTATTACATATGGCTGAGAATCCAGCTTTTTGCGTAATTAGTGCTGAAATCACCATTGCTCTTGTGACTATATTTGAAACGGCTGGGAGGATAGCAGGGAGCACGTTAACGATCTTTGCATTTAAAAAGATGAAACTGACTGATGCAATCAAAATTATACTGGTATTTATCATCATTCTGTTTTTAGGAATTATTGTGCAAAATATCTATATTGTTTTGGCAGCCTTATTTATAGCAAGCTTATGGACTGGATGTGTTGATCCCAAAATGGGAGCGTTGATTTTTAATAATCTTGACAAAACAAAGCTGGCGACGGCGTTTGGTGGCATGACAACCTATTTCCAGTTGGGGGACATTGTATCCAAAATGCTTTTTTCTATCTTGGTAATGTGTTTCACCACAAAGACGACTGCAGGAGTTTACATATTGATCACGGTTCTTTCATTGGGATATATCATATTTCAGGACAAGGTTAAAAAGTAAATAGAGTAAATTTATTATTGACATTAGGGACCACTCATTGTAGTCTGTATATAAGACCACAATGAGTGGTCTTTAGGATGAAGGGAACAGAGTGAAAGATAAATCTTTCACTCTGTTGTGGTCAAATGGAGGCTATAGATGGCAGAAATACAATTAGGTGTTATTGAGGCGCGATACGCAGATATGATTTGGGAGCATGAGCCGGTTACTTCGTCTGAACTGGTAAAGATGACAGCAGTGGAATTTAACTGGAAGAGAACTACGGCACATAATGTACTGCGAAGATTAATTGACAAGGGATTGTTCCGGAATGAAAACGGAGTGGTAACTGCTGTGATTTCCAGAGATGAGTTTTATTCCAGGCAGAGTAAACAATATGTGGAAGATACCTTTGCAGGTTCCCTTCCGGCGTTTATTGCAGCATTTATGAAGGACTCTAAGATTACGGCAGATGAGGCAGAAACAATCCGCAGGATGATTGACAGGGCAGAGGAGCAATGAGTATGGAAGAAATTTTTTTGAAACTATTAAACATGAGCATTACTGCCGGATGGTTGATATTGGCAGTGTTGTGTATCAGGCTGATATTTAGAAAAATTCCCAAATGGATGATTTGCTTATTGTGGGGAGCGGTGGCGTTTAGGTTGATCTGCCCATTCTCTATGGAAAGCCGATTCAGCATACTGCCAAGTACAGAGCTTGTCAAATCCAGTACGGTTGTGGGAGGAGAAGTACAAAATTATATACCTTCTATAGACAGTCATCTGACAATTGTGGAAAATACCATAAACCCAATGTTGGCGGAGTCCTATGCGTATAACCCGGCAGCAAGCGTGGCACCCTGGCAGATAACGATCTATCTTGTCAGTCTGGCATGGGCCGGCGGCATGATTCTGTTGATAATCTGTGCGATGGGCAGCATGATCAGGCTGCAAATGTTGGTAAGAGAAGCGGTATGTGTCAAGAATAATATTTTTATTTGCGATGCTGTAAAATCACCGTTTATTTTGGGAATTGTCAGACCAAGGATTTATCTTTCTTCTGCCCTGAATGAGAAGGAGATGAATTATATTATTACACATGAATCTGCACATCTCAGAAGAAAAGATCATTGGTGGAAACCGTTAGGGTATTTATTGTTGTGTATCCATTGGTTTAATCCGCTCTGCTGGGCGGCGTATGCTATGCTCTGCAAAGACATTGAACTGGCGTGTGATGAGAAAGCAGCCAGAGATATGACATTCCATGAGAAAAAAGAATATTCGAAAATACTGTTATCCTGTGCAGGGCAGAGGAGCTTGGTTATGGTGTGTCCGTTGGCTTTTGGGGAAGTGGGGATAAAGGAAAGAGTGAAATCTGTATTGAATTACAAAAAACCGACGTTATGGATTATGATAGTGGCGACAGTAATATTAGTGACATTAGCAATCTGCTTTTTGACGAATCCCACAAAGGAGTATCAGATAAAAATTACAATCCCTGCGGGCAGTACGGACCCTTTTTGTTACTCAGATGAAGAAATCAGCTCCAAGGGTAATACGCTTACGCTTTATGCAGGCGATGGGGTTGGGGATACGGAAATCAAATTGCTGCCGGTAGAAGTCCGGGAAGAAAATGCTTATGAATCCATCTATATGACACCGGGGATGCCTGTGAAAATAGATGTCGAAAAAGGTGCATGGTTTAAAATAGGTGTAAACATGCAGAATCCGACAGATGAAAGAAGGGATGTTTATATATCTGTAGATAATGTGGTGGTGAGAATTGCTTCTTCAGCAGGAGATAATGAGAGTGATCAGGCGTTAGAGCAGGTGCCCTAATTTCAGTATAGATAGTGTTGCCTATGATTATCGCCCGGTGGCAGACTGGAATAATAGCGAGTTTTATAAATGTTTTGATGAAATACCGTGGGAATATTAGTATAGATTGCATAGTTGTAGAAAGGAATGATAAAAAAATTGTAAATAGGGCTAGCCGTTAAGCCGGCAACTTGGTACAATAGTGAATAGGAAAAAGTATTTATCAAAAGGGAGTAGAAATTATGCGTGTCCCCAAAAAAATAAATATAAAAAAATATGTGACAGTATTATTGTGCCTGTTTCTGAGCCTATCTGATGTTGTAATTGCAAATGCTTCCGATGTTAGCGCGTCGGAGCAGCCGGCCGGGGAGCGGGTAAAAGCGGGAATCTTTTATTTTGATGGCTATCATATGAAGGATGAGGAGGGAAAGCTGACCGGATACGGCATTGAGCTTTTGCAGACGATTTCAAAATACTCTCATCTGAATTTTGATTATGTCGGATATGACGCATCATGGAATGATATGCTTGACATGTTGGAAAACGGTGAGATTGACGTGGTAACATCTGCCAGAAAATATCCCGAGCGCGAAGATAAATTTGCGTTTTCCTATCCGGTTGGGCGCAACAGTACGGTTATTTCCGTTCTAGCGGACAACATGGAATATCGCAGCGGAGATTACCAAAGTTATGATGGCATGTGCATCGGTCTGATTGCGGGAAGCGGCCAGAATGACAAACTGGAAGAGTTTGCCAAAGAAAAGCAATTTTCCTATCAAACGAAGGAATATGAAGATTCGCAGGAGCTTGTGGAGGCCTTGAAGGATGGCAGTATTGATGCAATCCTTTCCAGCAATCTGAGAAAAACGGAGGACGAAAGAACGCTGGACACGCTGGTGACGGAGAATTTCTATGCCATTGTGCGAAAAGAAGATACAGAACTGCTGGAAGAGATTAATTATGCCATTGAGCAGATGGATATCCATGAAGGAGATTGGGAAAACTCGTTGTTTTTCAAATATTACGGACCGATTCATTCTCCCGGGCTTACATTTAGTGAGCGCGAGAAGGCATACATACAGGATGTCCTCGATGGTAAGAAAAAAATAACAGTGACGGCGATTGGAGACAGGGAGCCATATTCCTATGTTGAAGATGGGGAATTAAAAGGGATTATGCCGGATTATTTTGCAAAAGTTATGGAATCATGCGGCTTACCATATGAAATTGTAGTGCCCGAAGACCGGGTAGATTACTACGGACTTGCTGATACAAACGGCGTGGATGTTGTTATTGACAGCAGAGTCTCTGATTTGACGACAGAGGACGATTTATACCGTGGCTTTAATACCGATCCTTTTATGTCAGTTGGCATGGCAAAGGTGACCAAAAAGAATTTTACGGGCAAAATTGAAACAATTGCAGTGGCGGACGTTCAGGGAGAGGAACCTCTGGAAAAGGATATTGCCGGTGATGCCCGGATACTGTACTATAACACGAGGGAAGAGGCTTTGAATGCTGTCCTTAAAGGGGAAGCGGATGCTGCTTATGTATACACCTACACGGCCCAACTGTTTGTCAATAATGATTTTACGGGTTCTCTGCAATACAGTGTTGTGAACGACGTAAGCTTTTCATTTCAGATGTACGTGAGAGAGAGTTGTGATCACGAGCTTGCGACGATACTTAACAAATGTCTGGATCAGATGCCGGAGGATGTGCTTAATCAGCTGATTACACAGTATACCTCGTATATGCCGCACGATTTGACTTTTACGCAGTATATGCAGGCGAATCCAGGGAAAATGGCTGTAGCGGCCGTGGTCATTATTTTGGTTGCGGTTCTGATCCTTGCGCTTTTGTATAGGATAAGGTGGAAAGGGAAAATACTGGAGGCATCTGAGGAGTCAAATAAGGTGCTGGAGGAACAGCTTGCCATTGTGGAGGCACTGAGTCGTGATTATCTCAATGTTTATGCGGTTAATACAAAGGAAAATACAGCTAAAGTAATAAAGCTGGAGGGGTACATTACCCTAGGGCTGGAAAAGAATTATGAGAAGATATTTTCATATACACCGCTTGTGCAGCAGTATGTCAATGATCGTGTTTATCCGGAGGATCGGCAGGGACTTTTAGAGGCACTGTCTATTGATAAGGTAACCGAAAAGCTTGCTTCCGATATTGAATACGTGGGGAGCTATCGGATACTGGCTGATGAGGAAATACATAATTATCAATTTTCCTTTATTAAGCTGGAGGGAAAGAAATCACAGGAGGGATTTACTGTTCTCGCCGGATTTCGGAATATTGATGAGATTGTGCGTGAGGAACAGGAGCAGAAACAGGCATTATCGGAGGCGCTTGCACAGGCTCAGTATGCCAGCCGTGCAAAGACCACTTTTTTGAACAATATGTCCCACGATATCCGAACACCGATGAATGCGATTATCGGATTTACTTCGCTGGCTGCAACGCACATTGATAATAAAGAGATCATGCAGAATTATCTGGATAAAATTATGACAGCCAGCAAGCATCTGCTGAGTTTGATTAATGATGTGCTGGATATGAGCCGGATTGAAAGCGGGAAGGTCAGGATTAATGAGGAGGAGGTAAGTCTTCCTGAGATCCTGCATGACCTGAAAACTATTGTACAGTCTGATGTCAAAGCAAAGCAGTTTGAATTTTATATTGATACGCTGGATGTGATCAATGAGACAATTATCAGTGATAAACTCCGTCTGAATCAAGTGCTTTTAAATATTTTGAGTAATTCGATGAAATATACAAAGCCAGGAGGGGTAGTCAGCGTTCGCATTATCCAGACAGACAGCGAGCCGGATGGATATGCTTCCTACCAGTTCCGAATCAAGGATAGTGGTATTGGCATGAGCGAAGAATTTTTAAAGCACTTATTTGAGCCGTTTGAACGGGAGCAGACTGCCACCATGAGCGGTATTCAGGGAACAGGTCTTGGTCTTGCGATTACCAAGAATATTATAGATATGATGAACGGAACCGTTGAGGTGGAGAGTGAGGTAGGAAAGGGAACAGAGTTTATCGTATCTTTCCGGTTCCGGACTGTGGATCAGCCCCAAGAGACAGAGCATCTTGAAAAACTGGAGAATCTGCATGCGCTGATTGTGGATGATGACATGAATACCTGCATGAGCGTCAGTAAGATGCTTACCTCTATCGGCATGAATTCTGATTGGACAACGCAGGGAAAGGAAGCAGTTGCCCGTGCAGAGTTCGCGATTGAAGAGAATAAACCTTACAGCGTATATATTATCGATTGGCTTATGCCGGATATGAATGGAATTGAGGTTGTCCGCAGAATCCGTAAGGTCATCGGAGATACGGCGACAATTATCATTCTTACCGCATATGATTGGACGGATATTGAAGCTGAGGCAAAAGAGGCCGGCGTTACAGCATTCTGTTCCAAACCAATTTTCCTTTCTGAGCTTCGTCAGATTTTGACAGCTCCATATAGGGAGGCGGAGGAAGAGCCGGAGATAGAAGAAATGAAGGAGTTTTTTACCGACAAGAAGATACTGTTGGTGGAGGACAATGAAATCAATCAGGAAATCGCGCAGGAAATATTGAGGAATGCGGGATTGACAGTTGATACCGTAGGCGATGGGTCAGAAGCTGTGGATACGATTAAAAATGTGGAAGCGGGTACCTATGATCTGATTCTGATGGATATTCAGATGCCGATTATGGATGGCTATGAAGCAACACGGCAGATTCGGGCTTTGGAGGACTCCGCGAGGGCATCTGTTCCGATTGTTGCGATGACGGCAAATGCTTTCGACGAGGACAAACGGAGGGCATTGGAAGCCGGAATGAACGGTCATGTTGCAAAACCGATTGATATATCAGAATTAATGGATACATTGAAAGAGGTGTTACGGGATTGATACTGATTTTCCGGATTGGTGTAATGTGAGATTCCCGTTTGAAAGAGAAATAGCAAAAGCCCCCGGAACTGCATCATTGCAGCCTCGGGGGCTTTATTAGGGGGATAAGTATGCTGGTCAGAAGTATCAGAGTGGATGAAGCAGGTAGGATTTTCAAACAACAGAAAAGGTGGGAATAGTAAAATGAACTTAGATGTGAAAGAAGTAAAACTGGAAATTTATGTTCCGGAAGAATATATTGAAATCATTAGAGATTCCTTAGCATCCATCGGTGCGTGCAGGATTGGTGAGTACAGTCATGTCGTTTCGTGGCAGAATACAAAAGGTTTTTGGAAACCGCTGGAGAACAGTCATCCATTTAATGGAGAAAGGGGTGAAATCTGTTCCGGATGTGAAGCCAAAATGGAAGTAAGATGTCCCATAGAAAAGGCGCAAGATGCGCTTCAGATCATTAAAGAAAAACACCCTTATGAAGAGCCGGTGATCAATGTAATCCCTTTACTGGACATATTTTAAGAAATATTGTATTAGGAGAAAAGATAAGAATGAGAAATGTGGTATTTCTTATAATGGCGCTAGTCGTTTTAAGTGGATGTGGCGCAAAGGAAGCGGATATTAGTGAAGAGACGCATACAGAAAATGCGGAGCAAGCAGTGGTGGTTGCTGATGATAGTCAGGAAAATGAAGAGGATGAATACGGCGAGGAAGAAACTGTAGAGAGCGAGGACGGGGAACAGCAGGGAGGTTTTCTTCCAGATCATTGGAATTACTTTGGCTATGAGGATGAGTGGAATGGTGAGAGTGTGCAAGATTTCACGAATCAGGATTATGATAATGATGGAATCACCGACAGAGTTTATCGGGAACAGGGAGTGGATATGGGATTTTGTCATTATCGGATCGAAATGGGAAATGGCATTGTGATCGATATGGACAAGGATGTATACGGTACAGGCTTTCCACATGTGAAAGGCGCGGATATTAATGGAGATGGGGAAAATGAGATTATCTTTTCTCTTACCTATGATACCAGCACGGATATGCGGAGCTTCGGAGATATGGAGATATACGAGAAGCATGGCAATAGTTATGAAAAGGCAAAGCTACCTTTTGAAGAGTCGGAAGAGGGATGTGAGCAGACAATTCCGGTACGCTATGAGGCGGTTCACGAAATGAATGAAAATCTGATCAAAGTATCTGTTGACGGATATGAGACGCTGGTGCCGATTAATACTTATCAGTGGGATAATCTATCATATAGTGGTTATGATTGTGAAATGAACTGTACAGTTTGGGATAATTACATCTTTGATCACAATGGTGAAGAAAAACTGGTGTGCAAAATCCGCCTTTTTGACAAATGGTCATGGTATGGGCTGTTTGCTGTGCTTGGTTATGAGAACGGTGAGTATAAAGTAGACGAATGGTGGCGGGTCAACGATGAGTTTGGTGATATCACCGGGGACAGCCCGTGGGAACTGTATTCATACCGTCTTTGTCGGAAAGAGTTGGAGACGGAAAACGGAATCTATATTGTGGAGCTTTGGCTTGATAAGGGAATCTATGGAAACATAGAAGAGTTTGGAGCGGGCGGCGGTATCTATGAGGAAAATTATATAGGGCAGTATTATCTGGCTGTGACGAATGAGAATGGAGAGGTTTTGTCAAAGAGAGAATTAGAACAGGATTTTGAAGATGGAGGAAAAATGAATTTTCCGGGATCTTTTGAAATTGTGGTTGCGGATTATAATCAGGACGGCTGTCCTGATTTCACGATAGGCAGTTATTTGTCTTCCACAGCCAATCTGTATGCGTTATACACGGTCTGGGATGATGGGAAGATTGGTTTGTTGGGAAAGGATATTCCAAATAGCAGTCCCAGCGATTTTTCCATAGCTTTTGAGACGAGAGCGGACAAGTCTTTTTGTGGAAGTATATATGATAATACTGTCGGAGAGGACAGGACAGTCGTTTATGTGTGGGAGGATACGCAGAAGAAATATGTGGAAAGCGAATAACCCGAACTGTGCCCATGCAGCATCGGGCTATTCCTTTTAGGGTAGGATACGTATACGGGAAAAAGATTATAATAACAAATGGATTTATTAAGAAAACTCAGGAAACGCCAAAGCGGGAAATAGAGTTGGCAAAGTCATATCGTAAAGATTACTTAGAAAGGGTGAATAGAATATAAAAGCGATCAAAATAGTAGAAATGGTATGTGTAAAGATGAGATATTAATAAATTAGGATGCCGATGATAAAAGAAGGTTGTGGATAAATGAAAAAGTGGATATAATAATGGTGAGGTAGATTCAGAGTTTTTTTATATTTGGATGGAGGTAAATCGCATAGAAGTTGCAGTTAAGAAAATTTATGCGGAAACCTTGGAACAGCAGCAGATAGAAGTAAGGCAGAGCATGGTTATATCGGACATTTGGAATGGAAGATTAAGATGCGACGTTTATTGATAGAATTTGATAGATAAATTCAGGGCATGGAGGATAGCCATGTCTTTATTATTTTACAAATTCTAAAGTTATTATCTGGTGATGTAAAGACTGATGCTTGTATTCTATGTTGCCAAATGGGGCAGTTTCGACAGAGGAAAATGATATTACACCATCTTCGTCGTATCAGAATGGAACAAACGAACTGAATAATTTATTGGAAAATGAAGATGAATTAAGCTGAACAGAACGAAAGCTGTTCAAGTTTATTTGGAGAGGAGAATATTTTATGAATCGGAAGAGAAAATGCTTTAAAACAGTGGCGGCTGCCTTAGTTACGATATCTGTGCTTTTGGGGTGCTCGGCAGAGGAGATGACACAGATGCCTGAGGAGGCATCCAGTACGGAAAATACCATTATACCAGCAGACAGCACAGAGGAAGGATTTGCAACACCGGAGGAAGCAGTCATAGCCTATTTGACGGGACTTAAGAATAATAATTTCGGATGTATGGCAGATACCTTTGGAGAAGGAAATGGTGCAGAAGATATTTCCCGCCAGTATGCATATCTTTGCGGTATCGATTTGATACCGGAAATGGCTGATAGTAGTGTCGTAATGATAAGCGGAAGCGAGGAGGCGGAAAAGCTTTTGAATCAGATAGTGCAGCAGATGGAAGCGGTAGATTTTAGCAGCATGGAATTTTTGGGTTTTGTTTATCCAGATGACCTTACTGATACCTACAGCACTGATACATATCAGGAAAATCTTTCAGTCATTGCACAGAATTACGGCGGCAGTGATTTTGCAAACAGGGTGGCTGCCATTCAGATAGATGGAAGACAGTATATGCTTTTCTTTGATATTATTAAAAGGGATGACAGATGGTATAATTTCCAGTTGGGCGGTTTTTTAGCAAATATGGTGGGATTAGAGAGAGAGTCGGCAGGAACTGTACGGCTGGACACGGATGATGAAAAGATACTTAAAACACTCTTAAGCGGTGCGCCCGAAAAGCTTCCGGAAGCTGGAAAAGATGTGCAGGCTGTACAGCCCCGGGTGGAAGCAGAGGGATTTGACAGCCCACAGCAGGCAGCCGCAGGCTATCTTGAAGGATTGAAAGAGCAGGATATGGAACAGATGCTCAGCACCTTTGCGGTGGAGAGTTATGCAGAGAATTATAATCTGCAGGCATATCTGGAATATATGCAGTCCTATTTCTTTATGCAGCAGGATGTCAATCTTCCACCGGTCAATGCGTTTGTAAAAGCCATGATAAGCTATGAAAGGATGGAGCATCTGAAAAAAGATATCCATGAACAGGGAAGGGCGCTTTATGTGTGCACCAGTTATTTTGACAATTCCCAGATTACGCAGGAGGATGTCTCCTTTGAATGGGAAGAATTGCCGGAAAAGATCAATCTGGATTCTATTGAAATTCTTGGTTTTATTTCGCCGGAAACACTTTCTGAGTATTATGGAACTGAGCAGATGCTCAAGATTCAGAACCGTCACGCACAAATTTGCGGGGCTGATCAAATTAAGGACTGCGTAGTTGTTTTTTCCTGTGATGAAGGGACGTATTGTCTTTTTATGGAATCGGTAGAATATAACGGTAAATGGTATAACAGTCAGTTCGGAAATACCACGTCATTGTTGCTCAATATATATTCAGAATATAAGGGAACTATGCCGATTGATGCGATAGCTGATCTGGAGGATTATGAGATAGAGTATTAATTTCTTAGTACTATTCAATACCTTACAGTCAAGCTCTATGGCTTGCTGGAATAAATGTACAACCTTGAACACCTATTATAAGTGAAAGAACGATTACGAAGACAATCTGGCTATACAGAATGAAATCTTCAAAATATATGATTTCGATTTCTGCGAGCAACGAGCCGAAGTCATGATGGCATGACCAACACCAAAGGAATTTGGTGTGGCGACTGTCGCAAGACTATTGTCATGCATAGCGGAAGCCCCTAAAAATGCGGCTTCCGCACTCCTAGAGGCTTCCTTAGGGGAGGATAAGTATTCATTTATCTTCAGGTATTTGTGGTCCTGCAAAACGGCCTGCTGAGCATGCCGTACCAGGATTACCACACAATCAAAGGAGGGGGTTCCAATGATTATTAGTATTATTGACCGGTTCTGGAATCTTATTCATCTTGAATAAAAAATTTTACTTTTTCCCTAAAGTAATATATAATGACAAAAGGTGCATGTCACCGCAGAACACAGTATATCTGTTTACAACAGGTAAGGAGGAATCGTTTTATGGCATTGCTTGATACATGGCGCGATATGGCGTACTCAGAAACAGCAAATAAAGGGGATTTGCAGAGACTCTGGACAGATTATTTCCAGAAGGAAAAGGATATATACGCAGAACTTTTAAAAAATCCTGATGAAGTAGTATCCGGTACTGTTGCAGAACTTGCTGAGAAATACGGAATTGACATTATGACTATGACCGGATTTTTGGATGGAATTAATGACAGTCTGAAAGAGGCAAATCCGATTGAAGAGATGGAAGAGGACACAGAGGTCAGTCTTGCATTTGATAAAGAACTTCTCTACAAAAATATGGTAGCGGCAGGAGCCGATTGGTTATATGAACTTCCTGAATGGGAAGAGATTTTTGATGAGGACAAGAGGAAAGAGCTTTACAGGGAGCAGAAATTATCTATGACGGTTGTTAAGCCGGACAAGGTATATCCCAATGATCCCTGCCCTTGCGGAAGCGGCAAGAAATATAAGAAGTGTTGCGGAAAGAAAGGCTGATGGAGAACCAAAACGGATTAATTTTCAGAAGAATACTGACCTTTTTATTGGCAGTTATGGCACTGTCTGTTACATCATGTGCTGACGCAGGAACAGAGGCAGAAGCAGAAGAATTGTATAGTGTGAAGATAGAATCGCAGCCGACTACAGAACCGGTTAAAACGCCGGATTTGCAGCCGGCTGTGACGCCTATACAGACACCGGATAACCCATCTGGTAGAAATCAGAAGGCTGAAACATACCAGATGAAGGACTGGGAAAAGGCATATTCGGAGTATTTGGAATCATTTGAAGATAAGGATAGTTGTACTTACTGTTTCATTTATGTGGATGATGATAGTATTCCTGAATTGGAGATATGGAGAGGGGCGCTTGATTCCTTGCTTTTGACATATCATGATGGAATATTGGATGAGGTAGATATTTACCGTTCCGGATTATACTATATTGAAAGAGGTAATCTGGTATGTAATGAATCAGGAAATATGGGTGCTTATTATGATTATGTCTATACGATCCAGGACGGACGCTGGAAGCAGATTGGATGTGGTGAGTTTCGGGAGGATTACGAAAACCGCACGGAAGATTATATCGGTTTCCTATATGAATGGGATGGCAAATCCGTAACTGAAGAAGAATATGAGCAAAGACTTCAGGATATTTATCCAGAAGAATTATCTATGGAGCCGGAGGGGCATTATTATATTTACAAGGATATTTCTTCCCTGCTAAAAACCGGCGCAGTTGCTTCGGCTGACCATTACTATGAACTCATAGAAGCCGACATGACGTGGACAGAAGCGGAGGCGGCTTGCAGAAAATGGGGAGGATATCTGGCAACCATTACTTCGTGGGAAGAGTTTGAACAGATCCAAGAACAGATTATTCAAGAGGAAAAAACAGATATTGCCTTTTGGATTGGCGCTATGCACAGCCGAGAGAAGGGAAGCTATGGATTTAATTGTTTAGAGCCGGGAATGGATTTGGGATATGATATGCATAAGCTTTCAAATGCTTTGTGGCATGGGTTCTGGTGGGAAAAACCGCCGGATGGCGAGCCAAGCTACAAGGGGCTTACTGAAGCTGGAGAAAAAGTAGAAGAAGGCTTTGTAATGATGCGTTACAGCAACGACGACGACAGGTATTATTATTGGGACATGCCGGATGATATTCTGGCTGCCAGACCGTCCTTTACCGGTAAAATCGGATATATCCTTGAGTATGACGGATGGCGGGAATTGCCGGGAATGGACTATGTGAAAGAGTGGGGAAAGGCGTATCTGGAATATCTGGATTCCTATGATGACAGGGATAGAGCTGAGTATGCATTTATTTACGTAGATGATGATGATATCCCTGAATTAGCCGTAGATTCAGGCTGGGCGAGCAATAGCAGGGTATTGACTTTTCATGATAATAAGGTAAATGCTTTAGAAACCTATCGATTTACGATTCGTTATGTGGAAAAGGAAGGTTTGCTGGTTAACTCAGGTTCTCACTTGTGGGAAGGTTTTGAAGATTTCTATGCTCTTCGTGACGGACAGTGGGAACAAATCGGTAGTGGAATGTTTCATGAATTAGATGAATTAGGAAATGAAGGGCTTTTCTTTGAATGGGAAGAGGAAAAAGTTACAGAGGAGGAATATGACCAAAGGGTGAATAGCATTTTCCCGGTAGAAAAGGAAAAATTACCTGCATATCTTTACACATTTGATGAGTTATATTCCATCTTAAGCGGGAAATAAGAATATGAAATTCCCCCTTTACAGATTTTCAAAAGTATCATATGATAAGGGATAGAAATAAGTAAAACGATGATGAGACGAGTAATCTGTGGAAAGCAGCAGAGAGAGACATCGGTGAGAAATGCACCGTGCTGAAAATGTCTTTGTGGAAAGCAGACGAAAACTAACTCGGAGTGGCCCCAATCCGGCTCGTAAAACCTGCGTTAAAGGTAATGAGCGGTCTTGTTTAAGCAGAAAGCTTTACAGGGCAAGCAGGGTGGAACCGCGTACTTTACGTCCCATGCATTACATGTGTAGTGCATGGGCTTTCTTATGCACGAAGCAATCAGCTTTCATGAATTAAGTGTATATTAATTGAGAAAGGAAGGAAACGGATGAAAGAAAAATGGGAATTATTCAAGGAATCACTGGCAGAAACTACCTCCATAAGCAAAAGAGAATTTCTGCTCACCATAGCGGTTTGCATTTTGGGTGGAATTGTGTTTGGACTTATGTTTTCTCCCAGAAAGAATACCATGATTGGCAGCAATAATGGAAATAATAACGGAAACAATAACGGAAATGATAATGAAAATGGCACCAGAAACAGCGAAAATCAAGAAGATGAAGGAGAACAGATTGCTGATTGGAGCGAAGCGAAGCAGCAGTAGAAAGGAAGGAAAGAAATGAAGATTACATTAAAAGACGGTTCCGTAAAGGAATATGACAGCGCGCTTAGCGTGTATGAGGTCGCAAAAGATTTAAGTGAAGGTCTTGCCAGAGTAGCATGTGCCGGAGAGATGGATGGGGAAGTGGTGGATCTGCGGACCATCATTGATAAGGATTGTACATTAAATATTTTGACGGCAAATGATGCGGAAGGACTGCGTGTAGTAAGACATACCTGCTCTCATGTGATGGCGGAGGCAGTGAAGCGTCTTTTCCCTGAGGCAAAGCTTGCCATTGGTCCCAGTATCGACACAGGATATTATTATGATTTTGAGCATGAGCCTTTTTCCAGAGAGGATTTGGATAAGATTGAGGCGGAGATGAAGAAGATCATCAAGGAGGGACATGGGCTGAAGCGCTTTACCCTTCCGCGAGCCGAAGCAATTAAATTTATGGAAGAAAAGGGTGAGTCTTACAAGGTAGAATTGATTCAGGATCTGCCGGAGGATGCAGAGATTTCTTTTTATGATCAGGGAGAATTTGTGGATCTGTGTGCAGGCCCCCACTTAATGAGCACCAAGGGAATCAAGGCATTTAAGTTGACGTCTTCCTCAGGTGCATACTGGAGAGGAGATTCCAACCGGACTATGCTTCAGCGAATTTATGGTACTGCTTTCAATAAAAAGGAAGAGCTTGCAGAGTACTTGGAATATTTAGAAAATATCAAGCTTCGCGACCATAATAAGTTAGGACGCGAGATGGAACTGTTTACCACAGTGGATGTGATCGGACAGGGACTTCCGCTCTTGATGCCCAAGGGGGCAAAGATGATCCAGACCATGCAGCGCTGGATTGAAGATCTGGAGGACAATGAATGGGGATACATCAGAACCAAGACACCCCTTATGGCAAAGAGTGACCTGTACAAGCTTTCCGGTCACTGGGATCATTATAAAGAGGGAATGTTTGTATTGGGAGATGAGGAAGTGGATAAAGAGGTATTTGCCCTCCGTCCTATGACCTGCCCGTTCCAGTACTATGTATATAAGGCAACCCAGCATTCCTACCGGGATTTGCCTCTTCGTTACGGTGAGACCTCTACCCTTTTCAGGAATGAGGATTCCGGCGAAATGCACGGACTGACCAGAGTACGTCAGTTTACCATTTCCGAAGGTCATCTGATCGTCAGACCGGATCAGATGGTTGAAGAATTTAAGAAGTGTATCGCTCTTGCACAGTACTGTCTGAAGACTTTGGGTGTGGAAGAAGATGTGACCTATCATCTTTCCAAATGGGACCCGGAGAACCGTGAAAAGTACATTGGCGAGCCTGAGGTTTGGGAAGAGACTCAGGATCATATGCGTAATATTATGAATGAGCTGCAGATTCCCTTTGTTGAGGATGTAGGGGAAGCAGCATTCTACGGACCAAAGATCGATATCAACACCAAGAATGTGTACGGCAAGGAAGACACCATGATCACCATTCAGTGGGATGCGCTTCTGGCAGCACAGTTTGATATGTACTACATTGACCAGAACGGCGATAAGGTACGTCCATATATTATTCACAGGACTTCCATGGGCTGCTATGAGAGAACGCTGGCATGGCTGATCGAAAAGTATGAAGGTAAATTCCCTACATGGCTTTGCCCGGTGCAGGTAAGAGTTCTGCCCATCTCCGACAAATATGAGGAATATGCGCAGAAGGTCCGCAGTGAACTGAAGGCTAACTGTGTGCTGGCGGAGGTTGACAGCCGTTCCGAAAAGATTGGATTTAAGATCAGAGAGGCAAGAATGGCAAGACTTCCTTACATGCTTGTAGTGGGACAGCAGGAGGAAGCGGACGGAACGGTATCCGTAAGAAGCCGTTTCGCAGGAGATGAGGGTGTGAAGCCTCTCGGCGAGTTTATCGATCAGATCTGTAAGGAAATCCGTACAAAAGAGATTCGGAAAGAAGAAACAAAAGAAGAATCCAAATAAGGAGCAAAGAGTGAAAGATAAATCTTTCACTCTGTTGTGATCAAATGGAGGCTATATATGAAAACGAAGGCATCATGGAAGGATATAATTGGAGCAGCCCTGCTTTTGGCAGGCATTGTGATGCTGGGTGTTTCGGTGTTTTTGTGCTTTAGCGGCGATATTTGGTATGATGAATTGTTCACTATGGGGTTGGCCGCTCAACCCCTTGGTGAACTGACTGCCATCACGGCAGCAGATGTACATCCGCCGCTTTATTATATGATCGTGAAGGTGTTCCTCGGGACTTTTGGAGCAGGGAGAAACGGTATAGAACGGGTTATGCTTGCCAAGCTTATATCCGTACTGCCTTTTTTTCTGTGCATGATTTATGCAGTGACGAAAATAAGAAAATATTTTGGCTTGTTCAGCGCAGGGCTGTACTTCTTTTTACTTTTATCCATGCCGCAGATGGCGGATTATACGGTGGAAATAAGGATGTACGGTTATGCGCTTTTCTTTATTACAGCAGGGATGCTTCATGCCTATGAACTTACGGAGCTTACCGCAGATAAAAGAAAAAGGGTGTTTGACTGGGGAATGCTGACAGTTTATTCCCTTGCTGCCTGCTATACTCATTATTTCGCATGTGTGGCTGCCTGCATGATCTATGTTTATTTACTTGGGGAAGCTTGTATTAATCATCGAATGAAACAGAGAATCAGACCGCTTTTGTTAAGTGGTGCGCTGTGTGCAGCGGGTTATATGCCATGGCTGATTACAGCGGTAGTCTCACAGGTGAGAAATGTAAAAGAAAATTATTGGATACAGCCTCTTTCCATAAGAACGCTGGGCGGCTGCGTAAAATTTTTGTTTCGTCCGATAATGGGATATGAAATGCTTGGTAATGTGGCAGCAGTAATGCTGTGCATTCTTTATGGCATGGGTTTTATAATATGGATATATCGAAGTGTAAAAAGAAAGAATGATCATCAGGAGCAAAGAAAGCTGTTTTTTTGTGTAGGCTGTGTGGGCATACTCATAGGAATTATTGCATTCGGATTTTTGGCATCGGCGCTGGTTCGTCCGATTTTTGTCTACCGCTATATGCTTCCGGCAGCAGGTGTGTTCTGGCTGGCATTTTCTGTTATGATTTCAGAACTGAGACCTGGTAAAGCAGCAGGGACAATCATACTTTTATTTTTGTTTGTGATAGGGATCAGAAATTATCGCTCCTTTTACGGCGAAGAGATGTGGAAAAGGGTTCAGATGAGGGAAACTAAGGAAGCTCTAGCTCAAATCGGCAGCGAAGATATATTAATTTTTAATTTTGACCAAGTACAGGCGGTTGCATCGTATTACCTTGATAATGATTCTTGGCTTTGGTACGGAAATCCGGAAACTCTGATTTGCAGAATGTATCCTCAAAATCACAGTCTTGTAGAGGGAGAGTTTGAAGATCAAGAGGGGATAAAGAAGATTAGAGAACTGCTTGGAACAGGAAAAAATATTTGGTTTTTGGGAAGCGGAGCAGCAAGAGATGAGATCATACAGAAATGGGAAGCAGAAGGTATAGGCGCGTATGAACACTCAAGTGTGCTGCTGGAACGGTATTGGTTTAACATCTATTCTGTAAAGAATCTTCTATAAAGAATTTTATAACATTGACGGGAGAAGCAAAAAACGATAAAATAGGTAATATAGTAGATTCTGACAGAAAAAGACGGGGGAAAATATGGAGAAGCGGATTATACATAAAAAAGACAATCATGTGATAGGGCAAAATCAGGGTTTTACTCTTGTGGAGATGATCGTGGTCATGGTCATTCTGACGGTGCTTGCGGCCATATTGATACCGGGTCTTATGGGATGGATTGACGAAGCGAAGGGGAAACAGTATGTGCTTAGCGCAAGAAGCGTCTACATGGCAGCCCAGGCAATCGAATCGGAGAAGTATGCGGCCTGGGATGGAACGGTGGCTCATGCCAACCATGATTTGTCCGAGAATGACAAAGAAAGAATTTTGCGGATGGCAGATGCGGACGGGGCAGAGATAGAAAGCGTTGAATTTGAGAGTGAAACGCTGGGAGGAAGCGGAGTATCATCAAATCACGGATATTTTACAGTTGTAGGCATTACCGTTAAGTATGAAGGCGCTACGGTGACATTGGCAGATGGTATATGGACAGTAATTCAGTAGCAGAAGAATTCAAGGGTGAGATTAGCGGTGTTTTCAGACACCGCTAATCTGGCATATAAACCAAAGTAATAGAAAAGAAAGGCATGGTTAAAAATGGCGAAATTTAGATATCTGGCCAGAGATAAACAAGGGGATACGATCAGCGGAATCATGCACGCTATCGATGAGGATGACTTATATCGCAAGTTAAAAGAGCAGGACAAATTTCTGATCGATACGGAGAGCGGGATGGAAGATTCTGCAACCAGGCAGCTTCCTCTGCTTATGCTTTCTGAGTTTAACAGGGAATTGGGGGATATGCTGGGAGCTGGAGTAACGCTGGTTCGTGCGTTTACGATCTTGTCTCAGGAGGAGACCAGGAAGCCGAAAGAGAGAGCTGTGCTGACGTCGGTGCTTAAGCTCATCAGGCAGGGAGAAGCCGTTTCCGATGCTATGGAACAGCAAAACGGGGCATTTCCGTTATTGATGGTGAATATGTACAGGGCAGCGGAGACCAGCGGAAAGCTTGCCGATACAGCCAAAAGGCTGGCAGTCCACTATGAGAAGGAACATCAACTGAATATTAAGATTCGTGGTGCAACCATATATCCTAAGATATTAACGGGATTGGTGGTTGTGGTGCTTATATTTATCATGAGTTTTATTTTGCCTCAGCTTACAGATATGTTTGACAGTCTGGAGACGCTGCCGGCGGCCACCAGAATTTTATTTGGTATCAGCGGTTTTGTGGGGCGGAACTGGAAAGGGCTTATACCGGCTGCGGTTGTGGCAGTGGTTATTCTGATCATGCTGGGGAGAATGCCGGCGGTGCGGTTGTGGCGTGACCGGATGAAACTGAAATTTCCAGTGATAGGACGACTTTTAATGGTTATTTATACAGCGAGATTTGCCAGAAACCTAAGTTCACTGTACAGTTCGGGAATTCCTATTATCACAGCCATGCAGATATCCAGGAAGACAATAGGAAACAGTTACATAGAGAGACAATTTGACGCGGCGATCGGATGTCTTCGCGCAGGAGGATCTTTAAGTGAAGCACTGGAAAAAATAAAAGGGTTCCGCAAAAAGCTTCCTTCTGTTGTCAGAGTCGGGGAGGAGAGCGGTGATCTGGTTCAAATGTTGGATGCGATGGCGGATTCCTTCGACTATGAATCGGAGATGGCCGTAAATCGGCTGATCAGTTATCTGGAACCGGTATTGATCACATTAATGGCAGTATTGATCGGTTTTATCATGATAGCGGTTATGATGCCGATTTATGAGTCTTATTCAACGATTGGTTCCTCTGCATACTATTAAAGGGAGAAAAAGTCTATGATATTATATTTATCAAATCGTCTGGTTCAGGCGGTGGAAATAAGAGATAAAAATACGGTTCTTGTTTGTCAGGATATGGCTCCGGAGGGGAGTATTATTAACGGGATTGTGACAGATGAGGAGATGTTCCTTTCATGGATCAGGCAGTTCGTGACGGATAACCGGCTGCCTCACAAGGAATGCAGACTTGTCATAAACAGCACGCAGCTGAACAGCCGGGTTCTTGAGCTTCCCAAGATCGGTAATAAAGAGTTGAAAAAGATGATCGCCAGAGAATTTGCGGACAGTAGAACCGAAAATACGGTGTTTTCTTATCAGGTTCTGGAAACGTTACCTGGTGGAAAAATGCAACGCATTTTTGCCGTTGCTGCGGAAAGAGAATTTCTGGAAGGCTATATTCGGCTATTTGCTCAGGCCGGTGTGGAGATTATTTCCATAGAAGCAGCAATTGCCAACTTTGTAAGGCGTTTTATGGAAGCTCCTGAAATTCGCAAAAATAACTGCATTGTCCAAATTTTGGATGGACAGGAGATTGTCAGTATTCTATTTGTCAAGGGCGTATATCTCTATTCCCAGAGAAACCGGATTTTTTCCGAGGATGATCAGAAGGCCCTTGCCGCGGAGGCGGGAGCGGTAGTAGAAAGACTTCTTCAGTTTGCAACTTCACAGCATGTGGAGGATCCTGTTAGCGTACTGTATTTGTGCGGACAGAACCAGACTGAACTTAAGAATGTGATCGAGGAGAACAGAGAATTTACGCAGCAAATCGCTCCTCGTATTTATCGGGATGAAAGACGCAAAATAAAGAAACGAACGGGGAATGAAGGAACCGTAGAGTTTGTTTATCCTATGGGAAGTTCCCAGAAAGTAGATAAATCTGCGGATTTTGTCAGACAGCTGAAACAGGAAAGTGCGAAAAATGTTAAGCGAAGAGAAATTATGGAGATTATTCTTCCGGTGATATTATCGCTTTCCGCCTGTCTTATTATAACTGCGGTAATGGGCGGTATGTATCTGAGTCGTGATTCCAGACTTCGAAAAATGGAGAGAGGTATGCAGGATTCCTCCGTTGCGGATGATCGTGCTTCTTATGAACTTGCACAGGCAAGTATCTCCAATATGGAAAAGAAAATGGAGGAGGCCGGAAAACTCTGGGAGCAGGTGATGAGTTACCCCACGTTCCATTCATCTCTTGACAATGTTCTTCAGTCCTGTGCTGGAAGTGAAGTGACAGTGGAGATCAGGAGCTTTAACAGAGACAGTGGTATCCTTACCGTCAACGCTTCGGCAGGAAATGTGCAAGAGGTCAGTGATTTTGTGGAAAGGCTTCAGCAGCAGGAAATATTTGAATCGGTGGAATATAGTGGATATACGCTTGTGAGCGGGCAGGATACTTATAATATTCATGTGGTGTGTGCCCTTTCAGCGGGAGCAGGCAGAGGGGAGGCAGAATAATGAATATGGTCATTACAGAGAGAGATAAAAAGCTTCTCGGCATTCTGGCAGCATTTTTAATAGTCCTTATGTTTTTTTTACTGGTGTTCAAGCCGTTGGCAGCCAAAAACAAACAGATTAAAAGTGAACTGAGAGCGGCAACGGAGCAGGAGATTGAGGTTGATAATAAGGCATCCGGCGCTCAGGATATGGCAGCAAAGGAGGAACAGACTAAGGAGCAGCTTGGAAATGTGCTTGCGCGTTATTATCCGATGCAGCAGAGTCAGGGAGCGGAAAGAATGATAACAACCCTGATGCTGAACCATAATATGTCCATTCAGAGCCTTTCCGTTACGATGCCGGAAACAGCAAGTGTAATCAAATGGTATCAATATACTGAAGAAGGCAGGGAAGAAGCGATAACCCCGCCTAAGAGCGCGGATGAAACAGGAAATGTTCTTTCTCTTTATACGGCGAGAGTCACTTGTGTGATTGAGGGTTCTGATCAGGATCTCTGGCAGCTGGTAGATGATATTTCCGATCATTATCCGTCAATCAGTATTTCTAATGCAGAGTGGGTGACTATAGAACAGCCGGTGGCAGAACCACCCCGTCCTGTGCCGACTCCAACTCCGGAACCGGTGGATGAGAGTGACAATGAGGGTATCGTAGATGATGAGTTTGATCTTACCGGAGATGAAGAATTTGATCTTGAAGAGGAAGAGGAATTTGTGGAACCGGAACCGCAAGTGATAATGCCGGTAACGCAGACGGTTAAGTCAGACAGGCTGACAATCAGTTTTGAAATATATATGTGTAATCAGTGATGGAGGTTCAGAGTATGGAAGCGATGACCGGCAAAAATTTAAAAATCGGTGATATGTTAAAGGAGCAGGGATACCTGTCCGATGAAGATCTGCAGAAAGCTCTGGAAGTTCAGAAAAAGGAAAAGGGCAAACGTCTGGGAGAGGTTCTGATCGAACAGGGATATATTACGGAAAGTCAGATGCTGGAGGCCATGGCAGTTAAAATGGACTGCCAGGTGATTAATGTCAGCAGTCTTACCGTTGAAATCGAGGCAGTGGAAAAGATCCCGAGACAGGTAGCGGAAAAGTACTGTGTGCTGCCGGTGGGAATGCTGGGGAACAGCCTTCAAGTAATCGTCAATGATCCTTTGAATTTTTATGGTCTTGAAGATGTCCGACAGATTACAGGTATGGAGCTGACTATCTTTCTCAGTGAAAAGGCACCGCTCCTTAAAGCTATCCATTTTTATTATGCTGAAGTTTCCGCAAAGGAAGCTGCAAATAAAGCAAACGAGGCAACGGAAGCGCAAAACGTGGAAGAGATGGAGGTGGAGGAAGGCGATGATGATACTCCGATCATCAATTTGCTGAATTCCCTTATCCAGCGTGCTTACAGCACGAATGCCAGCGACATTCATATTGAACCTTTTGAGGATAAGACCAGTGTTCGTATGAGGATAGACGGAACGATCGTGGATTATGTTACGTTGAAGACCAATGTACATAATTCACTGATTGCCAGAATAAAGATTCTGGCGGAATTGGACATTGCGGAGAGAAGATCGCCTCAGGATGGACATTTTAAAGTGCGTCAACCGGAAGGGTATTTGAATATTCGTGTTTCCGTTATTCCTACCGTGTTCGGAGAGAAGGCGGTTTTACGTCTTCTTGCAGGAAATGCAAGAATTGACAACAGTAATCAGTTTGGAATGCTGGATGAGGATTATCAGAAGCTTTTGCGCATGCTGCGATCTCCGAATGGAATTATTTATCTCACGGGGCCTACTGGTTCCGGTAAGACTACAACGCTTTATATGATTTTGGAAGAGCTGGCTAAACGAAATGTAAATATATCAACGATAGAGGACCCGGTGGAAAAGAATCTACCAAGGGTAAATCAGATGCAGGTCAATCCGCTGGCGGGGCTAACGTTTGATACCGGCCTTCGGGCACTGCTGCGGCAGGACCCCGATATTATCATGGTGGGTGAGACCAGAGATTCGGAAACCGCATCGATTTCCGTTCGTTCGGCTCTTACGGGACACCTTGTTTTTTCAACCCTTCATACAAATGATGCCGCATCCTCTGCAATCCGTCTGAAGGATATGGGGCTGGAGCCGTATTTGATTGCTAATTCACTTGTGGGCGTAGTGGCACAGAGACTGATGCGCAAGGTGTGTCAGGAATGCTGCGAAGAAAGAGAGCTGACCGAAGAAGATGCAAATCTGATTGGTGCAAGTCTGGCAGATGAAACACTTCCGCGTATGGTCAAAAAGGCATGTGGATGCCCAGTCTGCAATAACACCGGTTACCGGGGGCGTATTGCGGTCCATGAGATCATGACGATTGACAAAGAAGTGCGCCGTATGATCACAGAAAGTGTTCAAGTGGAAGAGCTTAAGGATTATCTACTTAAAAAGCAGGAAATGAAGACTTTGAAGCAGAGTGCATTATACTATTTGAGAAATGGTGTTACAACAGTAGAAGAAGTTGTGAAGGTGGCATATTATGAGGAATAGGAAGCGGCAGGCTTCAGACGGGGGATTTACTCTCGTGGAATTGGTAGTCAGCTTTGTGATTATGCTGATACTGGTGACCCTTAGTGTGGCAGGTGTGCTTGCTTATCAGGATTATGCCGATTATAAAAGGCAAAACAGTTATGCCCAGACGCTCTTTTCGGCAGCTCAGACGAAGCTTATTGATTATAGCGTCAGAGGGCAGATGAAGCAATTGGAGGAGTCGGCGTCCAATACCGTAGATTTATCTCTGATTGTTACGCCGGACGGAATACCGGCCTCTGAAAGTGAGCGGGCGGAAGCGGTCAAAAACGGAAATATTTATTGTCTGGTAGGTGACCGGGACAGTTACGAGAAATATCGTGCCGGGGAATATGAAGGAAGGAACGACCGGGAGAGCAGAGCCTACCGGGCTTTGTACGGGATTTTTGATGAGTTTTTGTTCGACAAAAGTATTTTGGATGCCTGTATTGCCATAGAGTTTAATCCGGACTGCGGTCAGGTATATAGTGTATTGTACAGTGATAAGTGCAGTAAATTTACCTATATGGAATCAAACCGGAACGGAAGAGTGAACATAAATGACAGGCAGGAAGATTATCGGAATGAATATATGATAGGCTATTACGGTCTTGATTAGAAAGGAGCCCTCTGTGAAAAAGGAGTGTAATATCGGCCGGAACAATACCGGAGCAACAACCATTGTAGTGATTTGTGTAATGGCTGTTATTATGGCGCTTTCACTGGGGCTGTTTCTCACGGCTTCTGTGCTTTTAAGTACATCGGGAAGAACGCTGGCTTCTGAACAAAGCAGGATTTTGGCGGTTTCTTTCAGTGAAGAGGTTGAAGAAATGCTGACTTCGGATCGGTATGCCTTTGGCAGTTTATCTGCGGAGGAGGCAGGGCGTGCGGAAAATACTACGGGGAGTTCCATCTGGTATTATGTAAAACAAAGCATCACTGACGGATCGTGGCCTTATTATGATGAGGATGATACAGTGGTACACAGCCGTGAAAATGCGGTCCGCACTTTTCAGATCAGTCGGGATGGAACAGTGGGGGAAGTAGTGGACATTCGTCTTTCCATGTATTGGACAAGAGAGGGAAAAGGTAACAGACCGGGGAGACTCGTAGTGGAGACAACAGCAGTGAGCAAGGAACAAAGCTGTAGTATTACCGATGTATATGAATTGGATATGACGATGCTTGGAGATTATGAGAGATGGAGCTGGAAGCATGTTGAAAAGAAGTAAAAAAGAGAAAAATCAGGGAACGACAATGATTACGGTGGTGATTTCTTTTGCACTGCTTCTTTTGTTTGTGACAAGTTATTTTCGGATACAGAAGCTTTCTACGGAAATGATGATGGATTCGAAGGATATGATTTTGAATAATAGCCATTTAGTCGAAGCATTTTATATGGGAGAGACAGACAACCAGATAGTTGCGGATCAGACCAATATCATTTTTTCCGGAGAATGGGGTTCCTTTTATGTGACGGGAACACTGAAAAGAGCAGATAAAGAAGAATTAAGTGGAACCATTTATTATTTTGATACCATCCAAATCAATCAGTAGCAGCCAAAGGGATAAAAATGGACAAGAAATTTTTTATAAAAAGTAAAAAGTTTTCGGAAGATAATCGAGGCCTCACTTTGACGGAAATGGTCGTAACGTTTGCCTTGATCGGTATATTCATGGCATCGGCTGTTTCGGTTATTTCTTCCGCCGTGATCACCCATAGTGAGTTGACGGCATCCATGTACGCGCAAAGTGTAGGAGAGATGCTTTTAGATAAAGTCACTGGTGAGTTGGCAGCGGCAAGAGCCGATGAAGGGAGAACCATTGCACTTGGTATGGTTCTGGAGGAATCGGCAGAAGATGTATATAGCGACGGTGTGGCTTTTTTTGACAGGGAAGGAAATCCGGTGGTCTGTACGGTAGAGGATGGATTGCTTTATTTCCGCTACGATGATTTTGACTGGGCACTTGATCCTAAGGCTTACATGGGATTTCGGATTACGCAGATGGAGATAAAGAAAAGGAATGACAAAAACGTTCTGGAAGTGAGCTTTAAAATCAAAAATTTAAAGACAGGATTTGAATATTCTACTTCCCGCTGCACCATGTGCTATAATTTTAAGACAGACGAGGAATGGCGGCGAATCACAGAAGGAAATGAAATATCCGCATAAATGAGAAAAATGTATATGGAAACACAGAAATGGCCATACTATTACTGTCATTGGTAAAAGGAGGTAAGAAAATGGCCGAATTAAGATGTTCCGTAGACAATTGTGTTCATAACAAAAGCGAATACTGCTGTAAAGGTGATATTCTTGTGGGTGGCAAGCATGCCTGTTGTGATGACGATACCTGCTGCGAGAGTTTCTCGGAGGCAAAAAACGATCGTTTTACCAGCTCCATTGGTCATCCAAGTTCTGTGATTAGTATTGACTGTGAGGCGGTTAAGTGCATTTATAACAGTAATTATAAGTGTACATCAGATCACGTCGATATCAAAGGATGCGGAGCCTGTAGCTGTGGAGAGACAGCCTGCTCCACTTTTCAGGAAAAGTAGTAATTCAGTCTCACTATTTAACCTGAACATGCTATGTGGGCGTTAGTTCCGGTTTGGTCTGTCTTTTGACAGTCTTTCGATGGATTTTGAAGAAATGGCTGTCAAAATAATATTGCTGCCCGGAACAGTTGTCTGAAATGCCCTGATCAAAACATCTGTTTGAGCGATAGAATTTTAAGGCAGAATCTAAGAATCCGCTCGAAGAAATGATAGTAACACCCCGTTTTCAAACTCACGTTGTTCGGACAAAGAAAACGGGGTGTACATTTACTTCGAGACGGATTCTTGATTCTGCACTAAAAATTCTATAAGCTCTTCACATTTGTTTCGAATCAGGGCATTGAGTTTCTGTGCAGGGCAGCTCATAGATATTTTTGACAGCCATTTCCCAAAATCCCGAAAGCTGTCATAGCAGCCAAACCGGAACTAACGCCCACACAGCATGTTCAGATTAAGTTGTAAGACTGAATTATTATGACAGGTATTTTTATCCAGAGAGACAGGCTTGAATATTTTTGTTATTTATGATTAAATATTTAATAGCGGTGTCTGATGTACATAGATTTAAGGATTGAGGAATATGAAAAAGAAAATAATACTTGGAGCATTGCTTATGCTCATGCTTACAGGCTGTGAACAAAAGGTAATCACGGTTGCAGATATTCAAAGTGAAGACGGTCAGGAGACCGAGTACATAGAAATGAAGGAGTTTGAATTAAAGAGTGTCAAAGCTGAAGATGCAGAGGATTCGGTGCAATATTGTGCATTGCTGATACCTACTGGTTATAAGCCGTCGGAGGAGATAGAAGGGATGTATGTCCATGAGAGAAGTCCGCTTGATTCCTCCAATATTTATTATACGGTTTCTCCGGGGGATAAGGACGGAAAGATATCAGAGAGGCTGACCAGGGAAGTTTACGAGGAAACCATTGAAAAGGCATTTTCGGAAGAAGGATGGGAAATAGATCTGCAAATTGAATCTTTTGAAGAGATTGATATGGAAGGGGTGCCAGGATATAAGATCAGGAGTACTTATGCAGTAGAAGATGGTCAGATTGAGCAATTGACCTATCTGATCATGGCTCATGATACCTATACCATTACCTACAGCCAAATGGCGGATGATCAGCTTATGGCAGATTTTGATATATCTGGCGATGAGATCCGGCTGATTCGGAATGAAGAAAGCAGTCTGGCAAAGTTAAAATAAATGCAGTCAGGTATTGACTTTTGGAAAATCAGATGCTATAGTAATTAAGCATGCGGTTGACGCATTAAAAACCAAGCAGAGTATCCACTCTCACCCTGTGGTAATTGGGCTAACAGGTGTTTATACTTTAAAAGAATCTTTTTGTTTTGAAGATTTTGAGTTTCAGAAGTCTCATCACGCAAAGTTGGAGCGGTCTGGAAGAGTATGTAAGTGGATAGCTGTGCTGTCCATTTTTTTATGCAGGGAGGATACAGTCATTAGCGAATTATTCATTAACGAACAGATCAGAGACAAAGAAGTACGAGTGATTGGAGAAGACGGAGAACAGTTGGGGATTATGTCTTCAAGAGAAGCGTTACAAATGGCAGAAGATGCGGGTGTTGATCTGGTTAAAATCGCACCGACAGCAAAACCGCCGGTATGTAAGTTGGTAGATTATGGAAAGTATAAATACGAGCTTACCCGAAAGGAAAAGGAAGCCCGTAAAAAACAGCGGGTCATTGAAATTAAGGAAATCCGCTTATCTCCCAATATAGACACAAATGATCTGAATACCAAGGTGAATGCTGCAAGAAAGTTTCTGTCAAAAGGGGATCGTGTGAAAGTTACGCTCAGGTTCCGTGGACGTGAGATGGCGCATATGGCAAACAGTAAGCATATTCTGGATGACTTTGCGCAGGCACTTTCTGATGTCAGTGTGGTGGAGAAAGCACCCAAGGTAGAAGGAAGAAGTATGACAATGTTTTTAACTGAAAAGCGTTAGCCTGCCAGTTAAAATAGATGACAGGGACATGCCTGTCGGCAGAAATTATTATAGTATACAGGAGGAAATAGTTATGCCCAAAATGAAAACAAGCAAATCTGCTGCAAAGCGTTTCAAAGCTACAGGAACAGGTAAATTAAAGAGAAGCAAAGCTTATAAGAGCCATATCTTAACCAAGAAGTCTACCAAGAGAAAGAGAAATCTCAGGCAGCCTGCGATTACAGATAAAACAAATGTTAAGAATATGAAAAAGATTTTACCGTATTTATAATAGGTCGTAAGGAGGATATAAGACATGGCAAGAATTAAAGGCGGCATGAATGCCAAAAAGAAACATAACCGGGTATTAAAGCTTGCAAAAGGCTACAGAGGAGCCAGAAGCAAACAGTATAGAGTAGCAAAGCAGTCAGTTATGAGAGCGCTTGCTTCTTCTTATGCAGGACGTAAGCAGAAGAAACGTCAGTTCAGACAGCTTTGGATCGCACGTATCAATGCGGCAGCAAGAATGAACGGACTGTCTTACAGCAAATTTATGTATGGGCTTAAGCTTGCAGAGGTAGATATCAACAGAAAGATGCTGGCAGATATGGCAGTAAACGATGCAGAGGGATTTAAGACACTGACAGAGCTTGCAAAGACCAAACTTGCTTAATATTAAATTGAGCAGATATTGCGGCTTACAGATTAAGATAAGAGACCAAAGACCTTATGATTGGGCGATTTTTAACGTTCAAAATAATAAGGTCTTTTTTCTATTTCAGACATATGGTATGATGCAAAGTAAGCAGGAAAAGATATAGCAGAATAAAGAGGTGGAAAATGAGAGCATTAGAAAATCTGGAACCGAAAGAAGTTTTTTACTTTTTTGAAGAGATATGCAAAATACCCCACGGATCTGGAAATACAGATCAGATAAGCAGGTATCTTGAAGAGTTTGCGAGGGAGAGAAATCTGGAGCATTACCGGGATGAACTTGGAAATATTATTATTATTAAGGAAGCATCTTCGGGATATGAGAGTCATGAGCCGGTCATGCTGCAGGGACATATGGATATGGTGGCGGTAAAAGAGCCTGACTGTCTTTTGGATATGACCAAATACGGACTTCGGCTTTTTGTGGACGGAGACAGACTTTCTGCCGTGGATACCAGTTTAGGAGGCGATGATGGGATAGCGCTTGCCTATGGACTGGCTCTTCTTGACGGGCAGACTTACAGGCATCCCAGAATTGAAGTTGTGTTTACCGTGGATGAGGAAGTAGGAATGGACGGGGCAAGGGCGCTTGATGTGAGCCCTCTGAAGGCGAGACGTCTGATCAACCTGGATTCAGAGGAAGAGGGGATCTTTCTGGCGGGGTGTGCAGGTGGTGCGAGAGTCAATCTTTCACTTAACGGCAGTCTCGAAAAGAGGATGGGAATTCCCTGTGAGATTAAGATTGACGGATTAAAGGGCGGACATTCAGGAGAAGAGATAAACAAGCAACGGGGAAATGCAATCTGCCTTTTGGGAAGAGCATTGAAAAAGCTTTCGGAAAAAGTTGATTTTGTAATCGAGGACTTAACCGGGGGTGTTGCAGATAATGCGATTCCGACATGGGCAAAGGCTCAGATTTTAATTATTGGATATGAAAATGGGAGTGGAAAGCAGAAGGTGATGCAGGATGGATTTGCAGAACAGGAATATCTTGCTCGTCTTAAAGTTTCTTGTGAGAGATTGCAGAAAGAGTTTTCGGAAGAGCTTATCGATCGTGATGAAAATGTAAGAATTGAGAGTACTTACGAAAAGATTGGAGAGTTTACTGCTTTATCGGAGGAGCAAAGTAGAAAGGCGATTAATTTACTGAATGCGCTGCCATGGGGTGTTCAGACAATGAGCAGCGCCATGGAGGGACTTGTGGAAACCTCTTTAAATCCAGGGCTGCTTTCCATGGAAGAGGCAAAGGTTCGAATCGGCATTTCTGTGCGAAGTTCGATGGAAAGCGCAAAAGAAGCATTGATCGACAGACTAATCAGTATTGCGGATCTGGCAGGAGCGGATACGGAAGTGACGGGTGAATATCCGGGTTGGAATTATCGTAAAGATTCGCCTCTCCGTGAAAAAATGGTAAATGTTTATGAACAAATGTATCGAAAGCAGCCGCAGATCCTGGCGATTCATGCAGGGGTGGAATGCGGGCTTTTAGCATCCAAGATTCCGGGGCTTGACTGTGTATCCATTGGCCCGGATATGAAAGATATTCATACCACCGGGGAGGAACTCAGTATCGCTTCTGCGGGCAGAGTATGGGATTATCTGGTGAGGTTGTTGGAGAGTATGTAAGCATTCAGGGAGAAAAGATGAAATGAAATCGGAAAACGGAAAGAGAGCCTTTACATGGATAGGTAATAATAAAAAATGGTTGTATCACAGTATTGAAATAGTAATGGTTTCACTGCTTTTTGTTACGTTTACCGGCTGTATGGGAAGTACGGCTGATGCGTCAAAGGATGTGAATAATGTAGAAGTAAGCAGTAATGCTGATGAAAATATATCTGAAAATACCAGTTTAGATGATTTCGATGAAGTAAGCAGCAAAGAAGAAGCAGTTGTATCTGAGGAATCATTGCAGAAGGAAGAAGAGGCAGAAAAGAATCAGTCAGCAGAAAGCAAATTGGTTATTGAGGTGGATGGGGAGAGGATATATCCAACAGACAGTGAGCTGGAGGATATGCTGGAAACCGGAGACTGGGACATTCCTCGATATGTCCCTTTGTATCCATCAAGTATGAAAGATGAGCGAAAAGTCGGAGAATGGGTTTATTTTCGATATGAACTGAAAGAAACTTATAATAATTATGAATCTATATATCCGGTTTTGTTTCGGTATCGAGAAGAGGAGTCTGTTGCTGAGCGTGTGAATGATATGGCTTGCTACACTTTTGATGTGGTGGGAGATTATGTATATTATATGGATTCATCAACAGGTTTTCAGGATCACGGGGTATTGTATGTAATGAAATCGGATGGGCAAGAAAAAAGAAAGTTGGTTGATGAGCTGTTTGATTTTCAGATTGTAGATGATCAGTACATTTATTTTACATACAGACATGATACCTTGGGAGTGGGATTGGAAGGTCATGCATTACATCGCATGAATTTAGACGGTTCCGATATCATGATAGCGGCTTATGAAGTGTCAGGGGCGGATTTTGGAATCAGTCATTTTGATTATAAAGTGGTAGATGGCTGGGTTGACTGCGGAACATTTAAGATGGAACTGGGAGAACCTGCAGATGGATACGAAAAATTAGTCTTTAATGATATTGGAGATAATGACTGGGTTTATTACGTGACCAACAGGTTAATGAAGGCAAGAAAAGATGGTTCGGAAAGAACAGAGTTAGATGGTGAGGATGATTACCATTATACAGTAGAAAAAATAGAAGATGACTGGATTTATTATATCAAAGGCGGAGAAAAGTATAAGATTCGTACAGATGGCTCCGGAAAAGAGGCAATAAAGCCGGAATAGAATGTTATGGATGTAAGATGTGCAGCAAGAGGGAGTGATGACATGAGTAATGGTAGTAGTGAAGATTTTTTAAGTTTTCTTTTAACGAGATTTAAGATTGAAAGAGAAAAATTTGACCGCTCCGGTGTATATGCCTATACACAGCGTTTGCTTGCTTATAATTCAAATAAGATTGAAGGTAGCACACTTACAGAGGAACAAACAGCATCATTGTTTGATAATGGAACTTTGCCAAAATCAGATGATTATTATAGAGCAAAAGATGTTGAGGAAATGAATGGGCATTTTCTTATGTTTAATAAAATGCTGGATACCTTAGATGAGCCTTTGACACAAGAATTGATAAAGCAGTTTCATTACGAACTGAAGTCTGGCGTATTTGAGGATCGAGCAAATGGATATGCCATTGGAGATTATAAAAAGCGTCCTAATATGATTGGTATGTATCAGACAGTAAGACCGGAAAATGTCACTCAGGAAATGGCTTTATTAATGGATTGGTATTGTGATCAGAAGGGAGATATTTCTGTATTGGCTGAGTTTCATGCAAGATAAGAGAGTATTCATCCGTTTCAAGATACTGATGTTATAATTGGGACAAGGTTGGAAAACCCAGTAAAATCAACGGGTTTGCACTCCTTAGTCCCAATTTTTTATACCCGAAAAGGGGAGAACGGAATCACCGCATTTCAGGTCTCCATCTTGGAGCCCTACATATATTGCTGGCCAGCGGTATGAAAGTCCAATAGTGATTAAAGCAGTCATACCACCCTCTGGAGATGGGGGTAAAGGTTCAATACTCTGTTGTAATAGATTTATAGCTAATATATTTAATAGCGGAACAGGCGGCTATTCAAAATTGATGCCATAGGAATTTGGAGCGATTTGGCGAAAGTATAAGAAAATGGCTTGAAATCAAAGTGTTTCAGGCTTGGAGGGGTTCACCGGGATGGCTGGTGAGCCTCTCTTTTTGGCGTTTTTGGATACCGCTGATAACGTGGCGATTGGGGATGGTAGTACACAATTTGGCAAACCCTTGACTTTTGCCAGATTGTTTAAGGTTTTGCTGAATTGTCTGCAAATGCTGTTGAAATCAGACGATATATGTAGTATATGTGAATACATTATAAAGCCTGTAGTTTCGCCAAATTGTATAGGGTTTTGCCGAAAAGTATAGGGGTTTTGCCAAATAGTGTATAAGTATAGCGGTAAAAAGAATATGGGAAAATGATAAGGAGCTGTAGGCTGACAGGGGAAAGAGAAATTGTGCCTGTTACAAACCGGAATGCCCTGCCAGTGGAGCGTCATATGGAATTGCAAAACTTGAATGATGAGGAGTATATTTATCTGGAGTGTATAGAGGATAATGTTGAAAATCTATAACCGGGATATATTGAGTCCGTTTTTTGGAACATATATTTTGGTATTCTTATCCTAATGGGAGAATTTTGTGATAAGATAGATTTGATAACAGATGATTGGTTATGGAGGTAGAGATGCAAGAACAGGATAAACGAGCCGTAGAATCCATGTGTAGATGCGGACTTGATTTTGAAGGAGTTATAAATGTTTTCCCAAGCCTTCCGAGAGAGGAAATTGCGGAAATCTATAAATCTGTGAGAGACAGGGATACAGATTCAAATGAGGAATCCAATATAAGCATTAACTGTTCTTGATATGCCTTATTGCGAGTCTGATTGTTCTGCTGTATAATTTTTGTATGGTTTATTGGATGGGCGGTTTGCTTCTGAGGAGTGAGGTTAATGGCAGAATTATTTGCGTACAACGAAAGAGTTGAGACGATTTTTGATCTTATAGGCGATAAGGAAAATGACATAACCAAAAGCATAGCATGGGTCTTTGTGAAATGCCCGCGTCTGCTGGAGAGTGTAATTGAGAGGTTGCTCCACGTTAATGCGTCTGCGGATGATGTCGTGATCCGGTATCAGGAGTTTGAGAAGGACAAGGGGATCACGGACCTGGAG
>CAMWJC010000011.1 GCA_947174495.1 uncultured Lachnospiraceae bacterium
GTCATATCAATTTCTTTGCCACGGATAATCATTGTTGTGGTATACCAATGCTGCTTTATAAATGCATTGACCAGATTCCGGTTCGAACTGCTAATTCTTTCACATTCCATTATTATCGCCCTCTCTAAATTTTAAATCCCAGTTTTTTATCAGCAAACAGGGTATATATAAAAACAAACTACAAACCACGATTGATAAACTGAACAATCTCTGCCTCACTTTGAAATAAATCATAATCGCCAGTAAGCTGTCCGCTATAATGATAGATAACCCCACTCTCCTCATTATTCTTTAATGCATGGACCAAACGGTCCAAACCATTTTCCGCCACATATTTTGAAAAAGTTTTGACACGAAGTTGGGCAAGCATCGGACAATCACATGGGAAATCACTACACTCCCAGCAGCCTTCCAAATTCTTTAATTTACAACAATTATAGTTTTTGCAGTTCCCTCTGTCTTGGCAATTATCTTTTTGACAACCTTCGCAATTTTTATTTTCGCTGCAAACACAACATGCCAGGCCACAATACGCAATACCTTTATTTGCATCAAAAATCTTTACAACAGGTCTTTCATAATATCCCAATTGAGGTCGGAATGCCACTGATGGAACGAAACCATATTTTTTCAATAAAGGAATTCTTTCAGGCGTATTAGAGACTTTAATTTTTAAACTTCCAATTTGAAAATCCCTGATCCACTGTAAAACAGCAAGCCTTACGAATTCTTCTATATATTCTTCTTTGTCATAATTAACCGCTATATCAATTCTCAATACTCCAAATTCCCCGCCAAAAATCTCAACGGTGCCAACTGCATAATCGAATGTTTTGGGAATTATAGCAAACCTTACATATCTGCGTTCGTTATATTCCTTTAACCAAAACTTAATACATTCTTCCATTTCTTCGATCGTTGTGTAATAGAAATTACTTGTACAACTATCAGCATTAATTTTTGACACGGCTTTTTTATCAGAATAACACGCTAATAGAGATTGGGCGTCTTCCAGCCTGACTAGCCGAAGCGTAAAAGATGCGGTTTTATAAACCGGACATTGTTCGTAAATATTATTTGTTGACATTTGAGCACCTCCTGATTTTTATAGGAAACGACTTTGGTCGTTTACTATATTATTGTATCAGAAGAACTGCGACAGCATTATGTCATAGTTTTTGGTACAAAGAAATTATTTTATTAGCACAGGAAATCAGCTTCTCTTTAATATGCCCAGGAGATAGAATCTCGATACTATCCCCAAACGATAGCAGAGTACCAAGCCAAAGCTGTTCATTCTCAACAACAGACAATTCCATAATTGCCATATCGTTATCAAGATATTTGATAACCTTTCCGTTGAGATATTCGTATGCCTTTGTTATAAAATCAGGATTACATTTCACAATTATCTTAGTGTGCATTACAGTATTGTTTTTGTCATGATTGGTAAGTATATTTTGAGGAGAATCATGTTCCTTTGAAAAATCTTCTTCTGTAATCTCCAGATCGTCCATTCTAAGCAACTTGTATGTTCTGTAATCATCTTTAACAATTGAATAAGCCAGTAAGTACCATGAATACCACCTGTAAATCACAGCAATCGGTTCCACAATATGAATTCGTTTCTCATTGAGGCTATTAGTATAGGAAAATCTCACTGCCTTTCTACGGGTTACAGCTAACTGGATGAGGGATAAAAATCTGCTGTTTCCTTCTTGTAAAACAGAAAAATCAAGAATCATGCCCACATCATTTTCATCAGTCAATGAGATGATCTTTTCGTATATATTTGAAATTTCGGGATTATTCGTAGCAGAGGAAAGCCCATTTAATGCCGTAAGAATATAGGAATAATCCTTCTGGGAAATAATCTGATTATTTAAAGTAAAGCGTTTTGTTAATTCATATCCACCATTTATTCCAGTAATTGCAACAACAGGAATACCAGCAGAACATAATGAATCAATATCCCTTTGAATTGTACGGATAGACACTTCAAAATGTTTCGCTAAATCTTTTGCTGATGTTCTCCCATGATTCATTAAAAATACTGTTATTGCGTATAAACGATCTACTTTCATTGACTTTCTCAATCTCTCCATCATATACTCTGATCTTTATACTTTCAAATTCTTTAATAGTTCCGCAGCATGATCTTTACATAAAAATAGCGTATATTCCTTGAAGCTTTGTATGTCTCTAAGCCGGAACTCTTCTTAAAAATATTTATCATACTTTCCATCAGGAAAAGGCTTTTCCAGACCTAAAACTTTGGGCCATAAACCCGTATCATCAATAATAAATCCTATGATCATTCCCATATGACTATGCAAATGCCGGAACTGCGCTAAAATCAGAGTAAATTTACAATACTCACATTCCGGAGGATATTCTAATAATTGCTCATCTGTTAAGTCAGAAATATACGCTCGTATTTTCTTTTCAATACAGGTAAAATAGTGCTCTATCTCCTCTCTTGAAAGGACTTTTTGTGAAATAACATCTAAATTATTCAGATCCTTTTCATGGATGGCAGGCTCTTGAAAGTTCTGATCCCGCGGGTTGATATACCATAAATCTAAGGAATGCAGCATATGATATATGTGTTTCCAACAGGGCATCTCACAATATTCCTTGTTCCACAATTCCTCCGGAACACAATCGATTACATTTCTTACTTCCCATAAAGCTCTGTTCGTTTGTTCTTGAATAATTTGAATCAAAGTATTTTGTTCCATACCGATAATTACCCTTTCTATAGTCACTAATTCCAAAAAAGGGCTGACGCTCAGCATGTCAGCCCGCAACCTGATTTCTAAAAAACAATCGATACCACTTGTATCCAATATAAAAAAAAGTCTCTCTTGCTAAAAAAGGTATTTTCGTTTTAAAACTTTTATATGCAGAAGTCTTCGTTGGAGAAGAATACGCATCGATTTCAAAATCTTCCGCCATCCGCATTGCCCTTTTCATATGAAGCGGATCACTTATAATCAGTGCTGTTTCCAGTTCATTATCGTCCATAATTTTTAACGAGTTTTCTAAATTTTCCTGTGTAATTACAGACTCTTCTTCAAGCAAAACGGATTCTTCTGGGATACCTTCTTCCAATAGATATTGCTTTGCCATATAAGCATCGGAATTCTCATTATCCTTAGCTTTGCCTCCGGTAACAATAATCATATCTATCATATCACTTTTATATAAAGCCGCTGCATGATTCAATCTTTGTTTATATACCTCGGACACTCCATTCTGATCAGCAGCTGCTCCCAGTACAATGCCAACATCGCATTTCTTTGTGTCATCTACGTTGGCATATAAACAAATACTCATTAAATTCCATGTAATATATAATGCCAATATCATGACTGTAATAAAAAAATATTTGTGTTTCAATATATCCCCCGGTAACGTGTATTCTTTCCAATCTGCATTTTCTTGCATGCCAGCAATGTCTGACGAAACTGTTTATATCATTGTTTTGGACATATATAAGACCAAATCATCATCATTACAACAATCGGCATATTGCTCGCAAACTTTTTCACCATACCAAACCCCTGTGCCATCCGGAATATATCCTCTTTTTACATACATTCTTTGGGCACTGCCGTATCCATGATGTAATCCAACCCCAAGATATACGATATTGGAATATTCGGACGCAATTTTTTCTGCAATATCCATCAATTTATTACCAATACCTCGTCTGCGGTATTTTTCCAAAACACCAAAATCAACAATCTCCGGATAGCCTTTATTGGCAAACGCTCCCCATTCCGAATTGGGGTATACATTTATATAGCCGGCTATGCTGCCTTTATATTCCGCAACCAGTGCAATTGATTTTCCTTCTGCTTGATGCTGGAATCTCATTTCATATTTCTCGGTGGTAGCATGCCACCCCTGCGCAATTTCCTCATCCGTGATTATCTGAATATCTTTTTGCTCCATATTCCTTATCAATATATCATCTGTATGATAGTAAATCATTTTCATCTCCTCCAAAATCAAATTTTCTTTCTTGCTATTATCCCATTATTTATATTGATAATTTTGAACCCTTGTGATTCATACATAGACCTGTTTCCGCAACAATTATTAGGGTTAAATTTCCCGTCGGAAGGATATGATTCGACATAATCATAATTGTTCTTCTGGGCATATTCACAAGCATACTCCAACATCTTTTTAGCAATCCCTTTTCCTCTATAATCAGGATCGACTGTAAAGCACACAATAGCCAAAATTTTATCATTTTTATCAATCCCAACCCAACTATCCGGATGATTTTCTTTGCTGAATCTGAAATAGTTATCTTTCAAATCAGCATTACAAAACCCAATAATTTTACTGTCATAATATGCAACAAATCCACGCAGCTTATTATGCTCAATCAAATCAATAGCGTAATTCTTTTTACAAAAGGGTCTTTCTTCTATCGGAAGCTGATTTCGATCATATTCATGTTTTTCTGTCCAGTGGTGCCACACACAATAGCAGCCTTTATTAATATTGCCATCATTAAAAGCTCTATTATCAAAAAAATCAATGTATTCATGTGCCATATCAGAACTAAGCTCTTGTATTTTAATTTCCATATATACCTCCCGGAATTATAGCTTGTATTTAATCAATGCACCGGCATTAATTCTATTATTTCTTCTATCTGTAGATATTACCTGTTTATTGAACATTCTTTCATACATAGAGTGTGAAATCACTCAAACTGAAACGCCTGAAAATCAAAACAGCTTCCCGGCATAAACACAAAGGTCACGGTAACCTTACCAGTCACCGGAGTCAGAGCAAATGTTTGACCGGTATATTCACTGCCTTCGGGGAATTCCACGATCTGCTTACTTTCGTTATTTCCGTCAAAAAAGCGGACATGAATGGTGTTGTTTCCCTTAGCTGCCCGCCCCCAGACAGTTAATTTCTCTGCACCTTTTTTGCCAAAATTCATCCCTTCAAATTCCAGAGACACATTATTTCCGATTTCCTCCACCCGGTCTTCTTTCCGAATAAAGCTATCTCCGTATATTGCATCTGCCGCTGCTGCGCACAGCTTCATCCAAGCTTTTTCATAGCGGGTAAAGGAAAATCCCTTGATATGGACCTTTTGTCTGAGCAAAAAGCTGACAGTGGTAATTCCGGTTAACATTTTCCGAAGTCGGAAGGTCTCCTCCTGATAAACATTCCAGATAGACGGTTTCTGGTACACCACATCCCCAATCAATTCACTTCCTTCTTCCCCCGGAATTCCTTCCCAGATCTGAATGGGATATTCTTTGCTGTCCAACGCAAAAATCGGTATGGTGATCTCATCGGAACCCACATTCCCAAAATCAATTCCTTCATAGGATACCACCGTTTTTCCGTCTCTTGCCGTTGCAACCCCGCGCTCATTTCCATTCCCGGCTTCGCCCTGTGCAGCCGTATACTGACTTCCCGAAATGAAGTCATAGGGATCCAGATATGCTTTTCCCAGCCCCTGAATCTGAAATTCAAGCTGTGAGATTAGCCGGATAGCTCCGGTTCCGCTTTTGGACATACAGCGAAGACGGAATTCTCCGTCACCCACAGCCGTCATAGTTACACGATTTCCCTCTCTTTCCATTGTAACCAGATTGGAATCCACACCGCTGTCATTGACTGCCCGGAAGATCACCTCTCTATCAGAGGCTTCCGGCGGATCGATCTGTGCTGCGGCGGTAAGTACTTTCTTTTCCGGTCCGAACCGTCTTCCTTCCTCTGCCCGCAGCGTAATCTTCCGCACGGGAACTTCATCCTCCACCCCGGTGACAATAGAACGCTCTCTATTTTCTTCTATTTTTACCAACGATTCCCGAATTTCTTCCGTAAAAATCCCTTCCGCATAAGAATTACCCACACCGTCAGATATTTTTCTGCTGTTACAGGTTATAAAAGCTTCTTTCAGCCCTTTTCCGCTGACCTTCACATGGATTTCTCCCGGCTCTATTTCTGATTGAATGATCGCAAGAAGTTTGCCGCTGAATAATCTGCGGCTGATTCCCTTATAACTGTCATAATCTGTACTGTCTCCATTGTCCAGCCCAATCAACCTTCCTGCTCCCGTCACCTCTACTCTCACGCGGTCGCAGGCATTTTCCACGGGATTCCCACTCTCATCCACTGTGCCAATCTCCAAAAATATCAAATCCCGGCCATTTGCATTTACCGTAGTATTTTCCGGATAAATCCGGATGGCATGAGAATTCCCAAAAGAACATCTCTCCTGCCTTGCCAGCTCTTTTCCTTCCTGATCATATGCCACCGCAGTAAGCACGCCTTCTTCATAAGCCACCCGATAATCCGCCAGAATCACTGTTCCGCTTCCCGGCTCATGAGACAACTTCTGCCTTCCCAGACTTTTGCCATTTAAAAGAAGTTCAACCTCCGGTGCATTGGAGCAGATCCTTACGTCGATCATCTGTCCCGGGTTAAAATCCCAGTAAGGAAATACATGAACCATAGGATTCTTTCGATAATCCGTCCATGCAGCCTGCCAGACATAATAAGAATCTTTTGGAAAGCCTGCCGTATCGATCTGCCCAAAGTAAGAATTCTTGGTATGGTATGGCGTCGGCTCTCCGATATAGTCAAATCCTGTCCACAGGAACTGTCCCATGGAAAATTCCGTATCCCGGTCAATGGCAACACAATTTTCTAACGATCTGGCTCCCCAGCTTGTGATACTGTTTCCAAGCGCCGAACACTGCAGATCGTCTTCCGCCAGAATCCCCGCCTTTAAAGGAAAATGATAAATTCCCCTGCTCTGTACGATAGATGAAGTTTCACTGCCGTAAATTATCCAGTCCGGATGCTCCCCGTGATGCTTTTCATAATATTTTTCCGAATAATTATAGCCCGCTATTTTTACAATGTCTGCGCACTTTTGTGCATTTTCCCAAGGCATATAGTTCGATGCAATGGTAACACGGGCATTCCCCTGCGGATCGTACTTTTCCGTCAGCTCTTTCAACCTGCGGGTAAGCTCCTGTCCATGTTCATCCGCATGGGTATCATAAATTTCATTTCCGATACTCCAAAGGATCACGCTGGGATGATTCCGGTCACGACATACCCAGGATTTCACATCCCTTTCATGCCACTGCGCAAAAAAACGCCCATAATCATAGGGATTTTTGGGTCGTTCCCACATATCAAAGGCTTCTGAGATCAGCAAAAATCCCATTTCATCGGCAAGCTCCACAAATCCCGGTGCCATCATATTGTGAGATCCCCGAATGGCGTTGACTCCCATCTCCTTCAGCTTTTGAAACCTGCGCTTCATGGCACAGCGATTGAAGGCCGCTCCAAGCGCCCCCAGATCATGATGCTCACAGACACCATTCAGTTTCAAATGCCGCCCGTTTAAAAAGAACCCTTTCTCCGGGTCAAATTCCGTATAGCGGAACCCAAAGCGAGTACATTCCTGCTGGCAAATCTCTCCATCCACCACAAGATCTGTCCAAAGTGTGTAAAGCACTGGCTTTTCCACATCCCATAATTCAGGCTTTGAAATCAGATATTCTTTAAATCCGTCACCGTCCTTTATATTTTGTAGAGGAATTTCTTCTTTTCCCAGAAACAGGCGGTGAACAATCTCATATGCCTTCCTTCCCTTGGCCGGTTCCCCGACCGTGGTCTCCACTCGAAGCACAAAATCCTCCTGCTGCCTTCGGGTGCTGATATAAACACCATTCTCTTCTATATAAGTTTTGTCAGTAACCCTCATCCACACATCTCGGTAGATTCCTGCTCCGGAATACCACCTGCTGTTAGGCGCCATAAAGCAGGCACGAACCAGCACCCGGTTTTCTCCGGGCTTAAGATAATCCGTGATCTCAACCGTGAAGGTGGAATAACCATACTTCCATTCTGCCGCTACCTGACTATTTACATAGACAATGCTGTCCATATAAATTCCCTCAAAAGTAAGAAAAGCCCTCTTTTCCTCATTCTCCACCCATTGAAATTTCTTAAGATACCAACCGGTTCCGTTCTCATAGAACCGCTGGGAGTCATAAATCAACCAGTCATGAGGAATATCCACCGAAGCAAATTCCTTTTCCCGCAAAAGCGCATCGGCAAGCTCCGCATCTGTTTCCAGTCTTAAAAAAGACCAGTTATCATTCCATAATGTTCTCATCCTATACTCCCCTCTTGTATTTCGTTCCGGTGAACAGACTGCTTTCTCCGCTCTCCTGATTCTTTAAGAAATCTCCATCTGAAAAGGACTCATAGGGAACCCACTGTTATTATAGATCAGCGCTCCCTTATTGGTATTATCAAAACAATATCGTACTGCCATAGGGCGCTCTTTAAGTTCCTTGTTCTGAAGAACAATTTTTCCGTCTTTCAACTCTGCCTTTGCAGGAAACCACTGTAGTTTCCCGGCTGTGACTTCCGCTCCAAGCTCAAAGTCCAAAATGGCACTGTCCTTATCTTTCCCGTCGGCGTACATTCCACCACTATTGTTTGCGCAGGTAATTTCCACCTCAAAACCATCTTCATCATTTTCTCCCCGGACTGCTATATGGTCAATGAGAGGTCCCTCGCATTCCGATTCCATGTCGTAAAGCTTCTTTGCCGCCAAAAGGGCAAGTCTTCTTCCTATGTCCTTCTTATTCAACGGATGAAGGTCATTATCCTCTCCCAGATCAATCGCAACCGCCATCCCTGTCTCCGGTATGGAAAGCGCCTGTCTTTGCAATTCCCTTAAAACGGGCCAGCCCTTTCCCGTTTCATCCTCGTCACTGTCATAAATATCAATCGCAAAATTAGGAAGCTGCACATAGAAAAAAGGAAGCATTTCATCCTGCCAGTCTTTGCGGTATCCGCTTATCATTCTCTTCATCCGGTCCAGATAGACCTCTGGTACATGGGTGTTGGACTCCCCCTGATACCACAAAACCCCGGCTATGGTATATTTGCGGCTGGGCGCCATCATCCCGTTAAATAATCCTGTAGGCTTCCAATTAACAAAGTCCGTAGGCTTTATCTGCTCACAGGATGCACCGATCCGGTAACACCACTCTCCCCGCAGATCAACTTCATTTTCTTCATTCCATACAGCATAAGTTTTATCCGGCGTGAACCGTCCCTTTCCGTTCTCGCACTTCACCCGAATGGTGATTGTATTTTCTCCTTCCCGCAATAAACCTTCCGGGATTGGATATTTTCTGGGGGGATACTGGTAATCCGTATGTCCCACCTGCACACCGTTCACATAGACAGTATCGCTGTCCACAATGGTTCCAAGCCAAAGCTTAGCTTCCTGTCCTGCCATCTTTCCGGACACCTGAAAGCTGCGCCTGAACCAAACGCTCCCTATAAAGTCCTGAAGTTCCGTATCCCTGAAAAAGAAGGGAATTTCTACGGATTTCCAACCGTTAACATCTGTATCTTCCTTCTCCCAGCCCCCGGCAAGCCCTTCGTCCATTTGATCCAGCTTCTGATGCCAGCTCTCCGCCTGCTGCTGATTCTGTAAAAGGATCTGACTTACATACTCATCATCACTGTACTGATCCGCTAATTTCAGTTCTTCCACACAACCGGCAAGCATCTCCCTGCTCATCCATGACTCAATCAGAGACCCTCCAAGGCTTGCGTTAATAAGTCCTACAGGCACTCCTGTCATCTGATACATCTGCAAGGCAAAAAAGTATGCAGTAGCCGAAAATTGCAAAATGGTATCCGACTGCGCCTGTTTCCACTCTCCGGTCAGGTGGTCTTTAAGCGGTGCATGAAAATCTGCATGCTCCGTGATCTTAAAGGTCCGTATCGACGGGTTTTCGCAAGCTGCAATTTCTTCCGGATACCGGTCTTTTACACGTTCCATAGGCAGCTCCATATTTGACTGTCCGGCACAAATCCACACGTCTCCCACCAAAATATCCGCCACTGCCGTTTCATTTCCGGCATCATCACTAATATACATGATATAAGGTCCGCCTGGCTCCATTTCCTTCAGCCATGCCTCCCATATTCCATCCTTATCCGTAATTGCTATATACTCCTCTCCCAAAAAGGAAACCATAACCTGCCGTCCAGGTTCATCAAATCCCCATATCCTGACTTTCTTTTTTTGTTGTAAAATCATACCGTCACTGATCAGTCTCGGAAGTTTCCATTTGTTCATTTTCTTTCCTCCTGTCTTAAATCACCTGCGCAGAGCGTCATATCAGGTCATTTGCGCCTTGCATGCGTCCACAAACGCTGTCACGCTCCGCGAGTCAGCTTATTGTAAACAAAAATATCCTATACCTTATAAATGTAAGTATAGGATATTTCCTGTATATATTCTTTTCAATTTAAACGGAACATTTATCAAATATTGCTTTTCCGCTTTCGTTCTCTGTATTATGCAGCTCCCTTTTATTTAACAAAATACAATAATTCTGGATGGTGTCGCCTGCGGAGGAATGCTTCTCGTTGTTGCTGTATAATAAACAAGCAACGTCTGCCCTGCCGGATTACAGTTAAAGCTTTGTCCATTTGCCGTCCTTATCACTGTATTTCCTGCAATATTTAGCTGAAGCGAACCATCCGCCGCCAAAAGATTCCGATCAAAGTCACTAAGCATCACCTGCTCATTTCTTCCCACCGTAGTAATCAGCTGTGCTCTATACTGAGGCGGAAAAATAAGCGGCACAGGCAGACTGCTGTCATAAAATGCCGCCACGCGCATCCCCGGCCGAAGCTGTCTGCTATCAACAATTTGCGTCTGCGGATTTACTGCAAAATTTACAATTCCATCATCTGTACGCAAAGTCATCATCTGGCTGCAGCAGTCGTTTCCCCTGCTGATATTTACAACCGTGCCAATAACCGGAACATAATCTCTATATGACATAAAATAGCCCTTTTTTCTATAAAGTATGCTTTTATGACAAGAAAGTTACCTCATTACCCCAATAGACCTTGCTGCCAACACCGCCCACATAAGAATCAGTGCCATCCATGCCAAAATGCTGCACACCCTCATAACCTTTTTCTTTTCCCTGTTTCTTTCTTCTCCAATAAAATCAAATCCGTCCATTTTCTTTTTCTCCTTTGTCTATAGTGTTACCCGGCAACAGTTGCTCTATCCTCTTCGTCACTTTTCCTGAAACCAATGAAGAAACCTTTTGTCCTCATCAATTGTATAATACGTTTCATACTGATTTTCTTTGTCAGTAATTCGAAAATCAAATCCCGGGGTTTGATTATCCTCGTCAATAAATTCAAGATTCCATTTTTCACTTATCTTTCCTTTTTTATACTCGTATATGGCTGTATATCTATGTTCCCCAGAAAAACCGCTATACCCTGCCTGCACTGCAAGCTTTCCATCCGTAATAAGCATTCCATAAAAATGTGCTCCATATTCGGGGTCAAGCATATCAATTGAGGGAAGCCTGCGAAGCGTTCCATCCTCTTTTCCCAAAAAAGCATATATTTTCCCGAAGCCTTCTCCTTCAGAATCTTCGCTTTCTTCATTCAAAACAGCAATGACAATGTCTGGAATACCATCGCCATTTAAGTCTCCCTTTACCATATCTTTTGCGAGCAACGTTTCCTGCGGATAAAAGTTCTCAAGAATTGTTTGAGCATCTTCCCATTCCTCAGTCTCTTTATACTTATAGTACGTACCATTGCCTAGGATTAGACCGGGCAGAAATATCAAATCTCCAACATTTTGACCGGGATTATTACGGATGTCCAGATTACGAAGACCGGTAAGTCCGGTAATCGGTTCAAAATCCTCAATCTTATTGTCTGCAAGATTTAAATTCCGTAATTCCGGCAGGTATTTCAGTGGATCTATGTTCTGAATCTTATTGCCATCACATGAGACACTTTCCAGATTGCTGAGCCGCTGCAACTGTTCAATCGAAAGAATCTCATTATTCGAAATATAAATTTCCCTAAGTTTAGTCAGCGAAGCAATCGGAGAAATATCCGCCACTCTATTATAGCTCAATGATAGTATTTCCAATTTTTTACAACTGCAAAGAGGATAAATATTGCGAACAGCATTCCCATCAAGAAAAACGCTAGTGAGTTCTTTTTGATGCCGTATCCCTGAAATATCCTCCAATCCGCAGTCCCACACAAACAGATTTTTCAATTGAGGCAGTTTCTCCAGAAAATCAAGATCTCTGAGCTTCATACCACTGATCCACAATTCTTCCAATTCCGGAACCATTCCCTCTTCCAAATCATAATTAACGTAAGAAGATTCATCTCCCAAAAAACTAAGCGATTTCAAATGAGGCATTTTCGCCAGATCCTCAAGGCTGCTAATCTTATTACAACCGTCAATCAAAAGAGTTTCCAGTGAATACAGCTCCTCCCTTGACGGTGTCATCTCCCACATCTCCTGTTCTGAATTCGTCCCCTGTTCTCTGGCTGCTTCCACCCCCGCTAATGCAGCCTCGCGTATCTCCTCACACCTCCAGGAAATTCCCACAGATGGCGTCCTGCTATCCCACAATTTTCGCAGTATTGTATCATACATTTCGGTGGCATTCTCCTGATTCCCTCTGCTTTCTACCCGGTACAGCCTTTGATCCTTCTTCAAAAAGAATCCCCATCGTCCCTGATTTGTCTGAAAGCGGACAAAGTTTCCATAAACGGTTTCTTTCCCTTCCTGCCCGGTCACCATCTGCCAGCTGGAATGTTCAAAGCTTTCTGAATCTTTTTCTCCTAGGATTTCTGCGCATTGCCGCCATAACCTTTCATAATCTTCCTCTTCTCTCCAGCCTGCCCTTTTCTGCCACGCTGGACAAATACTTATTGTAATCTCATCCGTCCCATCAGAAAGAGTCAAAAGAGCGGATTCTTCTGAACCCTCTGCTTCCAGACTAAGGCTTCTCCAGTTTTCCCCCTTTGTGGTGATCAATTCCATGATTAGATCCAAAATAACCTCATCGCTTAATATTTCCTGAAGTTCCTGCTTCACGCCGGGTTTTTTGTCTTTGACCAACAGCTCATAAAGGTTCCCATGGATAAGAAGTGAAATGTCTTCTGCCTGCTGCCAGCCCAGGGCGGCTGTCTGTCCGCTCTCCGGGAAATCCCATCCCGAATCCTTGAATGCAAAGCATTGTTTTTCTCCCTGATCGGTAATAGCAGAGAAACATTTAGACTGCCCGGGCTGCAAAGTTACTTCGTTTAGCCTTGTCAGATTATAACAGCGGACAATTTCACCCTGATTTTCCGCACAGATACCCGATACCTCGCCATCAAAACACTCTCCATCAACAGCAACAACTCCTGAGAATCCACATTGCTCAATAATCCCCAGATTTCGGGAACAGATACCTGACAGTTTTCCACCAGAAGCCGCAGATGTGTATAATTTTCCGCCAAACTCACATTTACTGATCACACCACTATTTTCTTTACAAATCCCTCCACAAGCTCCCCAAATAAATTGGGGATTGTAATTTCCGTAGATAATAGAGTCACGTATAGAAAGATTACAGATCTTTCCTTTGTTCTTCATAGCCAGACTATATCCTCTGTTACTGTACACTCCATAAATTGTATGCCCGTTTCCATCAAAGACACCGGAAAAGACTTCCACCCCCCTGTACAATTGAAGATCTTCCCACTCTTTCCATCCCATGTCATCTGAAATATTGTTCAGGAAGATATCCTTCATAAGCCGCCCTCGGGCATACTCATCATCAGCACATATCTCTTCCCAGAAAAAGTAAAAATCCTCTGCGGAGTCAATTTCATAATATCCATCCTCCGAAACAAGCAGTTCCGGTTCCGCCTTTTTCAGCCGAAGATAGGCAAAACAGCTTGCTGCCAATAAGATAATTCCCAGCAATATTACAAGAATAATTATTCTAATCTTCTTTTTCTTCATAATCCGTTTCATGTCTGCACTCAGGCTCCATTCTTCCTCTTGTCCATGTATAGACACTGATACTGTTCCATCCGCCACTCACAGCATCGACTGATCCCTTAGTCTGAACCAGCAGGTGATTTCCGGATATGGCAATATAACTCACCGGACCTTCTTCCCAATCTCCTGTTTCTGTCAAACTCGGCCCCGGCAGGGAGATCATCTGTAATTCCTCAAATCCATTTTTCGTACCCTGAAATAAATAAATCTTCCTCTGCGCCGGAGAAATAAGGTTCCGTTCCTGATCAACTGTCGCCTTCCCCTCTCCTATCACTGCCAGATCCTGAATTCCATCTTCGTTAAAATCACCCCATGCCAGATTTCTGGCTTCAATATCACGGTAAAAAATTCCCTCTTTTAGAAGACAATTATCCGGATACCATTCATCCAGTATCTTCTGGGCTTTATTCAGTTCTTCCACAGACCTTAACTGACTGCCGATAGACAGATCCGGTATGTAGACCAGACTTCCCAGTTCTGTCCCCGGATTGTCATTTACAGAAAGCTTGCGCAGACTGTAAAGCCCATACAGCGGTGAGAAATCAATAATCCTGTTAAAAGAAAGATCTAATTCCTGCAGATTTGTCATTTTACTCAGCTCTTCAATACTAAATAAGTCAATTGAGCGTAGCGACAGCCTCTCGAGCTTCTTACATTTGCTGACAGCACTCATCAGACTATCCAATTTAACCGTACAATTATCTATCGAAAGATGCTTAAGCTGAGACAAATCCTCCAAAAAGCTAAAATCGGCCAGCCCTGTACTATCCGCAATTTCCAATTCCGAAAGATCCGAAAAATACCCAATACATTCCGAGTTTTTAATGTAACAGCCCTCAAGTCTAAGACTGGTAAGAGGTGCATCAATCTGGTCTATTGGTATGGTCCCTCCATACAATTTAAGACTGGCCAGCATCGGCAAATATTTCAGTTCCCGGTAACTTACCACATATCCTGCATCCTCAATGGACAACTCCTCAATCCCCATGACCTCTTCCATAGAGAAGATCCGCTGCTCTGTCTGTCCATTTTGGGACAATTCCTTATAAACTGCCTTTCGGATGGTCTCGTCCTTCCAGGGAATGCAATCCGACACCTCCCTCTCTGCGTACAGTTGATTCAATATTTTATACCAAAGTAATTTCTCCGTCCTTGGCTCCTGTACCCTGCCTCTCCCTGCTGCCGCTGCCAGTTCTTCCCAGACTTCATCAGTTCCCCTGGCTGATTCCTTCTCCGGCAGAGTAATCTGATAATGCATCTCCCCCTGCGTATACCAAAACCCGGTTTCCCACTTTGTCCGATAGATCATAAGCAGCTCCGGCGTTTTCTCCTCAATTCGATACATCCTGCTTCCCAATCTCTCAGGCAGTTGCGTCAACTGAAATGTCCTATGCTCTATTAGCAGGTCTGAATTCTCACCGATTCCCTCTTTCGAATAAGCTTTTATTTTCAGTGACTGGCCCGCCACCGTCAGTTTCACTGCAAAAATACAGTCATCCTCTTCCTCTTTTTCCATTGCCTGTATTTCGATCTTTAAATCATCGCTAGTCTCATTCTCCAATAGACGATGTATCACGCCAAAAATAAAGGAATCCTCACATGCCACACGAACCGCCTCCGGCTGCTGACCAATCATCAAAGGGTCTTCTCTTGCAATAAGCGGATAGCAATTTCCTTCCATAAGCCATGGCAGCATGTAAAGTTGGTCTTCAGAAATTTGAAGCACATGGGAAGCTTCCGAAATGTACCAGCCGGTTTCTTCCCGCACATAGCAATTATCCATCCCCTCATCCGCTATAGCATAGGTATGATAAAATTCACCAGTCACTTCCTCCATGTCCTGCTCTGTCAGATTGCAGCACCCTTTGACCCTCCCCTGGTTTTCTGCGCAGATTCCTGCCCGGTCACCGTCATTTTTCGGGAAGCTCATCATGCCATTATAGGTACACGTTTCAATCATTCCGGTATTCACAATAGCAATACCCGCCATTCGCGCCAGATTGTCCTTATTGTGACAAAGCTCCCCAGACATAGAGCAGTCCGTAATACTCTGATTGTTTCTATAGCAAATACCGCCAGCAAAGTATTCTCCAAAAATCAGGGAATCTCTGATATTTACATTTTGAATCGTCCCGAAATTTTCCCTGACTAAACCATATCCGTTTTCACTATAAAGGCCGTAAATCGTATAACCGTTTCCGTCAAAAGCCCCATCAAAAACCTCCACTCTAGTACTGTGATTTTGAGGCGGTGCCAGACACCAATTTCTCCGATTTTTTAAATCATTAAGTTTGATATCCTCCATTAGCCGTCCTTTCAGGTCAGACTGGCCATCCGCCACCATCTCCCAGAACAATTGGTAATCCTCTGCGGTGTGAATCTCATACCAGCCGTCCTGACGCGCCAATCCTTCCGGTTCCTGTAAAAGGACTGTCACAATCACTATACTTCCAACCGCTGCCAGAAATATTAAAATCCATAGCATCGGTTTCTTCCTCAACTCTTTACCCAACACTGAATATCCCATCCCTTTCATCATAATAAAGGTTTACCTTACACTCCCACGTCCCAGGCTCTTCACCCAAATACCAAGTCTGCCATAAAGAAAGCTTATGCTCAAAGCTTCCACCCTCATTCTGCTGACAGCCCTCGTAAGCCAGAATTTCTGTTTTCTCAGGGTTCTTTTTATCCTTCCCGATATAAAAGATCTCCGGCAATTCCACTCCTGTCAGGACTCTATAACTTTCCAGAATCTCCTCTGAAGTATAATATGGGAGCGGAATCTCCTGGTATTCAGTCAAATATTTTTCCACCGCCATCAAAAGTATCTCCTGGGGCTGGTATTTTGTATCATAGTAAGTATCATGAATCTGATAATCATAGTTGTTTTCACAAATGTCCGGTTTACCTATGCCCATATAAAATTCTGCAAGCTTAACTCCTGCTTTTTCTTGATATGCTTCATATTTCTGCTCAAATTCCTTTTCCACAAGGGATATCTTCCCGCGATTTTCAGCAATAAGAAACTGTCCGCTTCCCCCTTCCCCAGCCACTACATAGCAACTGTAAGAGTTATCTTCCTTATTGAGTATGGTAAAGTCATATCCTGGTTCCAGAGTACGCTCAGCAAGCGAGAGTTCCCACTTTTCTTTCATTTCTCCATTTTCATATTCATAGATATTGGTGAATCCCCAGCGCCAGCTGCTGCCGCCGTAAACCTTCACCACAAGCCTGCCGTCGGAGATCAACATTCCTTCATAAGGATCACCATACACCCCGCCCGAATAAGGACCTAATGTGGCAATCGATGTCAGCGGCTGAAGGCTTCCATCCATCTGCCTGATAAAAAGATAAATTTCCCGCTCATCATCATATCCGGCATCTTCCGGATCTGGTCCCCCCATAATCGCCAGATCTGTAATACCATCTTCATTCAGGTCTCCCTTTATCATATCCTGGGCTATGAGTTCTTCATCCGGATAAAACTGATTCAATATCTCTTGTGCTTCCTGCTGCAGATTTTCATCCTCCCCAAAACTGCTCTCAATTGTCAGCCTAGGCAGGAAGATCAAATCCCCAATGTTCTGCCCCGGATTTTCTCCCATTCTAAAACCCAAAAGTTGATTAAGCTCCATAACAGGCGTAAAATCCTGTATCTGGTTATAGGAAAGTCCCAGATATTGCAGTTTATGCATACCTTTGATTGCACGGATATCCTGTATTTCGTTGTAATCCAAGGCCAGGCTATCCATCTTAGTCAGCCCTTCCAGCGGACTGATATCACTGATCCGGTTATAAGAAGCCCCCAAAACAGTAAGCTCCTTCCGGTTCTTCAAGGGCGATAGGTCACTGACCTGATTTTCATTAATATTCACTCCTGTCAGCTTGGTCAGATATTGCAACGGCGTAATATCGGAAATTCTATTTCCCTGTATCCCGACTTCCGACAGTTCAGGCAGAGATGCCAGCACCGATATATCACTGATCTCATTAAATGCCAGCGACAACCCTTCCAGCTTTTTACAGTTCTCTAAAGGGCTGATATCGCTGATCCCATTCTGGTAAAAAGAAGCATCCCTAAGCTCTTTCTGGTACTCTATTCCGGAAAGCTTCTTCAACCGGCAATGCGTGACATACAAATTTTCCAGCTGCGGAAATTTCTCCAAAAATAACAAATTTTCAAGGTCTACATTTCTGATAGACAACTCTTCCAGTTCCGGAATCATGTCCTTTTCCACATCAAAATTAATCTCTACCCCATCCCCGTTTCCAGTAAATGAAAGACTTTTCAGACAGGGAAGCTTTTTCAAATCCGACAATGTGCCTACTCGGTCCGATTCTCCCAGATTAACCGAAAGTTCTTCCCTGTCCCTTACTTCCTCCCATGCTGGTATCCCCCTTTCTTCTACCCTGTAAACGGCATCCCGTATTGCAATATCCTCCCAGCCAATCCCCTTCACTGGCGTACGGTCCTCCCACAGTTTCCAGAGCATGGTTTCATACATACCTCTTTCCGGCCTTTCCCAGTCCCTTTCCCCGCTCTCTTCTGCGAAAGAAAGCCTTTTGATTTGTGTCTTCACCTCCTGAATATCAGGGAGGATCCTCTGCTCATGTGACAGTTTTTCTTCCTGTCCATCGCTCTCTTGCCTTCCATCGGTCTCTATTTGATATAACGCATCTTCCGTTTTCCAAAAAAATCCCTGTTTTCCCTCTTTTGTCTGATAGAGGATAAACTTTTCCGGAGTTTCCACTGCATCCACTATATGCCATGTAAAACGCTCATAATCCTCTGTGCCGCTTTCGTGAAGAACTGATTCGCACCGCTGCCACAAAGCTTCCAGTTCAGCCCATTCGCTTCCCTCCATCACAGCAGCCGGACGGATATTGATCACAACAGACTCCACTTGATCTGAAAGTCTAAGGGAAATAAGCTCCCCTGAAACCTCTGCTTCCAGCTCCCGGCTCTCCCAATCGCTTTCTCCAGCCCATTGAGCTTCCCATATGAGTGCAGAGATCTCTTCTCTTTCTAAGATTTCACTGATAATCTGCTCCTTTTTCTGCTCCTGATGCAGAATCTGATCCAGCACATCCGAAAACGAATTTTTATGGAACAGATTTCTGATATGTCCTTTCTGCTCCTTGCCTACAGCAATGACCTGCCCATTACCTATATGCTTCCATCCGGATCCTTTAATTCCCAGACATCTTGTCTCTCCTTTATCAGAGATTGCTTGAAAACGGTTCATCAGCTCGGGCATATCATTCAGGTCCGCTATATTATAGCAATTTATAATCTCCCCCTTATTTTTTCCACAGATTCCTGCTGCCGCATCATTACTTAGTCCTTTCAAATCCAATTTTCCTGAAAAACCGCACATTTCCACCGCAGCTGTATTTCTTCCGCAAATACCTCCCAGTCTGATCAAAGAATAATTCCCACTGTAAATTTCTCCTCCAAAATCGCAGTTCCTGATCAAACCGTGGTTCTGCTTGCAAATGCCTCCCATTTCCTCGGAATCTTTATTAAGTAACATAGAATCCTTTATGGACAGATTGATAATCTGTCCACTGTTCCTCTCCACCAATCCATAGCCTGTGTCGCTGTACAGCCCATAAAGTGTATGGCCGCTCCCGTCAAAAACCCCGAAAAAAGACTCCACCTCCGGGCACACATTAACAGGCGCCTCATCTCTCCACTTCCAATAGCCGGCAGGATCGTTAAGAGTGATGTCCTCCATCAGCCGTCCCTTGGCAACGGCGTTTTTCTGCTGCACAATCTGCCAAAATTCCATATACTCTTCGGCAGTTCTAATCTCATAATAACCGTCCTGCGCCAGCACAAGCTGGGTCTTCTCCTCCTTTGCAGGCTCAAAGGCCGCCACGCTTCCCCAGATGACAATACCTGCTAATATCAATGTCAAAAAGACTACACTCAGCAGCCTTTTCATCAGCACCACAAAAAAGACAGAAAAGTGCCAGCCCAAGCATCTTTCCTGTCTCTCATTCTCGTTTTGTCTAAAAGCAGCTTTATCAGACATGATCCTATCTCCGTGTACTTGTTTTGACTGATCTGATTATACATGGCAATTGCATCATTTTCGCATCATTTTTGCATCATAGTTGCATCATTTTTATTTTTTCAGTAAAAACTCATATGTTACTCTGTTACAAATGTCCCATCCTCTTCGTCATAGGTTATATTCCCGTTCTCTTCCTTCAAAAGAAACCACTCCCCCTCAACGATCACATAATGCTTTTCATGCTGATTTTCTATGTCTGTAATCCAAAAATCAAATCCCGGTTTATGATCACTGTAATCTTTTCCTGCTTCTAGCTTCCACTTTTCCCGCATTTCCCCCTCTTCATACTCGTATATTGATATATATGTGTCCTCTCCGGAAGTGCTGCTATATTCGACCCTCACAACAAGTCCCCTTTCCATGATAAGCATTCCATCATAATGCCCTTCATATCCCGGATCAAACATGTCAATGGGCGTTAACTGTTGAATCACTTTGTTTGCTCTTCCCAAAAAAATATATATTTTCCCATAAACATCGGGTTCAAAAAAGCTTTTTCCTTCTTTCAGAACTGCAATGGCTATATCCAAGATTCCGTCACCGTTCAAATCCCCCTCCACCATATCCTTCGCTGTAAGCCCCTTATTCGGATAAAAGCTTTCGAGGATGTTTTGTGCCTCCCTCAATTTTTCCTCTTTTTGGGATAAAACACCATTTCCCAGAAACAATTTCGGCACAAATATCAAATCCCCAATCTTCTGCCCAGGATTATCATAAATATCCAGGTAATAAAGTCCGGTAAGTCCCGTAATCGGTTCAAAGTCCTCAATCTGATTATTTGCAAGGGATAAAAACTGCAATTTCGTCAAGTATTTAAGCGCATCAATATTCTGAAGTTCATTCCCACGACATACAAGACATTCCAAATTTCCAAGCCATTGAAGCGGTTCAATTGAAATAAACTCATTAAATGAAATATCAATGGTCTTAAGCTTCGGTAACGACATAAGCACAGAAATATCCTCCACCTGATTATCATTGAGAGATATGCCTTCCAGATTTTTGCAGTTTCGAAGAGGCCAGATATTTTGGATGACATTATTGCTAAGGTTAACTTCGGTGAGTTCTTTTTGATATCGTATCCCCGAAATATCCTCCAATCCACAATAACAAACCGTCAGACTTTTCAATTGGGGAAACCGCTCTAAAAAATCCAGGTTTTCGAGCTGCACACTCCTAATCCACAACGTCTCCAGCTCCGGAACCATTCCCTTCTTCAAATCGAAATTAACATAAGTAAATTCTCCATTAATGGAAATCCTCTTTAGATGAGGCATCTTTGTCAGATCTTCAAGACTGTTTATCTGCTCAACACCATAAATAGAAAGGGTTTCCAACGCATACAGTTTCTCTCTTGATGGTATAGTCTCCCATACTTCCTTCTTCCGATTTCCTTGTTCCGAGTCAACAGCCCGCTCCAAATCTTCTGTCTGTTCTGCTTCAACCTCCTGCTTCACTCGAATTTCTTCCAGCTCCGCTAAAGCAATCTCCCGTATCTCCTCACTTTTCCATGAAATTCCCACTGACGGCGTTTTGCCATCCCACAATTCCCGCAACATTACTTCATACATTTCGGAGGCTTCCGCCTGGTTTTTTCTGCTTTCTATGCGGTACAACTTTTTATCCTTCTGTAAAAAGAAACCCCAGCGCCCCTCGTCCGTCCAAAAGAGGACAAAATTTCCAAAAACCGTTTCTTCACCTTCCTGCCCGGACACCATCTGCCAGCTGGAATGCTCAAAGCTTTCCGCATCTTTTTCTCTAAGAATTTCCGCGCATTGCTGCCATAACTCCTCAAAATTTTCCAATTTTTCAGAAATTTCTGCTTCCTGCCCTCTTGCTTCTTCCTGCCACGCAGGGCAAACGCTGATGGTAATCTCGTCCTCTCCATCAGAAAGATCTAAAAGAGCGGACTCTTCTGAAACCTCTGCCTCCAAACTCAGATCATCACATTTTTCCCCTTTTGCAATAATCACTTCCATAATCAGATCCAAAACGACCTCATCGTTTAATATTTCCTGAAGCTCCTGATTCTCGCCAGTCTTTATGTTTTTGGTCAACAGACCATAAAGATTCCCCTGAACAAGAAACGGAATGTATGCTGTTTGATGCCATCCGAGGGCTGCCGTCTGCCCGCTCTCCGGAAAATCCCATCCCGAATCCTTTATTGCAAAGCATTGTTTTTCTCCCTGATCGGTAATGGCAGGGAAACGTTTAGGTCGCCAAGGCTGCCAGGATCTTTCATTTAGATCTGCCAGATTATAACAGCGGACGATTTCGCCCTGATTTTCCGCACAGATACCTGATACCTTGCCGTCAAAATATTCCCCATCAGCAACAGTAGTTCCTGAGAATCCACATCGCTCAACAATCCCCAGATTTCGAGAACAAATACCTGACAGTGCTCCATCAGAAGCCGCAGATGCGTACAATTTTCCGCCAAACTCACATTCACTGATAACACCGCTATTTACTTTACAAATTCCTCCTACAAGCCTCCAAAAATATGGTGAATTGTAATCTCCGTAGATGACAGAGTCACGTATGGAAAGATTACAGATCTTTCCTTTATTCTTCATAGCCAGACTATACCCTCTGTTACTGTACACCCCATAAATCGTATGTCCGTTTCCATCAAAGACTCCGGAGAAGACTTCCACCCCTTTGCACAGTCGAAGATCTTCCCACTCTTTCCATCTCATGTCATCTGAAATTTTATTCAGGCAGATATCCTTCATAAGGCGCCCCCGGGCATACTCATCATCAGCACATATCTTTTCCCAGAAAAGATAAAAGTCTTCCGCCGAATCAATCTCATAATACCCATCCTCCGAAACGGACAGTTCTCCATCCGGTCTTTCCCATATCTCCCAAAAGAGAAAATAACCTGCCGCAATTATGAAGCTCCAAAGCATTATCACAGGAACTAATATTTTAATTTTTTCTTTTGTATTAATTTTTTTTCGCCTTTTATTCTTCCTTTTCTTCATAATCCAATACCAGAGGCTATAGCATCGTTTTCTTTCCTATCTTTTAACCGACACTAAATATCCCATCTCTTTCGTCATAATAAATGTTTGCCTTACATTCCCATGTCTTAAGCTCTTCATCATCCGAATACTCGATCCGCCATAAAGAAAGCTTATGCTCAAAGCTTCCATCCTCATTCTGCTGACAATCTTCGTAAGCCAGAATTTCTATTTCTTCAAGGTTCGTTTTATCCTTGCCAATAAAAAATATCTCCGGCAGTTCTATACCTGTCAGGGTTTTATAATTCTCCAGAATCTCCTCCGAAGTATAATACGGGAGCGGAATCTCCTGGCAATCAGTCAGATATTTTTCCGCCGCCTCCATAAGCACTTTCTCTGGCAGCCTCTGTGTGTCGTAAAGCTGATCATGGAGCTGATAATCATAGTAGCCAGTGCTGATTGACGGTCTGCCTATCCCTCTATTGAATTCCGGGAACGTAATCCCTGTTTTTTCCTGATATTCCGCGTATTTTTCAGCAAACTCCTTTTCCACAGGAAAGATTTCCACCGGGGAAAGGTTTCCCCCACCCTGGGCGATCAAAAGCTGTCTGCTTTCCCCTTCCCATTCTCCTGCTATCACATATTGGCGATAAGAACCATTCTCTGCATTTGTTATGCAAAAAGCATACCCTGGGCAAAAAACATTCTCCTCAATCGACATTTCCCACTTTTCCTTCATCTCCCCGTTTTCATACTGGTAGATATTGGTGTATCCCCAGCGCCAGTTACTGCCGCCATAGACTTTCACCATAAGCTTTCCATCCGCGATCAATATTCCCTCATAGGGGTCTCCATAAACTCCCCCGGAATGCGGTTCTAATGTATCAACTGGCGTCAATGGCCGGAGGCTGCCATCTGTCTGCCTGAGGAAAAGATAGACCTTTCGCTCATCCTCATATTTGCCATATGCCTCCTCTTCAAGTCCTGTGATTGCCAGATCTGCAATACCGTCCCCATTCAGGTCGCCTCTTACCATGTCCTCTGATATAAGCCCTTCATCGGGATAAAACCGATCCAGTATTTCCTGCGCCTCCTGCTGCATCTCTTCCTCCCCGGAAAAACCGCTGCCAATCACCAGCCTTGGCAAAAATACCAGATCACTGATATGATCCTGCCCGGGATTTTCCCCCACACTGCAAAACAGGAGCTGCGTATACTCTGCAACAGGGGTAAAATCCTTTATCTGATTATGATAAAGCCCCAGATACCGTAACATTGGCATATTCCCAAGCACACGGATATCCTGTATTTCATTGTAATCCAAAGCCAGATTATCCAGCTTCGTCATCCCTTCTAAGGGACTAATGTCACTAATCTGATTATAGGAAACCCCCAGACCGGTAAGCTCCGTCAGATCCCTTAAGGGGGATAAATCCGTAATCCGGTTGGCATTAAGGTTTATCTTTCTCAATTTAGTCAGGTGCTGCAGCGGTGAGATATCAGAAATTTTATTTCCATAAATTCCAGCCTCTGATAGTTCAGTCATGGACGCCAGAGCTGATATGTCCTTTATATCATTAAATGCCAGCGACAAAACTTCCACCTTTTTACAGCTCTCTAAGGGGCTGATATCGCTGATTGTATTCTGGAAAAAGGAAATATCCCGAAGTTCCTTCTGACACTCTATCCCGGAAATATCCTCCAGGCCACAGTCTATGACATATAAATTTTTCAACTGCGGAAAGTCTTCCAAAAATTTCAGATTTTCCAATTCTACACCTCTGATGGACAATTCCTCAAGCTCAGGGATCATGCCTTTTGTCAGAGCAAAATTGATTTGAATCTGACCATTTCCATTTAACTGAAGACCCTTTAAATGGGGAAGCTTTTCCAGATCTGAAAGTGTCTCAATCTGTTCCTTTTCTTCTAATGATACCGAAAGATACTCTATCTCCTCCATTTCCTCCCATGCCGGTATCCCCTCTTCTGTAGAAATTACTTTATAAACAGCATCCCTTATTGCATCGCTGTCCCAGCCAACGTACCTTGCAGGCATGCGGCCATCCCACAGTTTCCAGAGCATAGTCTCATATAGTCCGCTGTTCGGCTTTCTCCATTTATGCTGCTCGCTGTTCTTCTTATCCGTAACAGAAAGACCTTTAATTTGTACCTTCATCTCCTGAATATCAAAAGGATATCCTTTATCCTGATCACCGTCCTCTGATCCGCCCTTGGTCTCAATCTGATACAAAACTTCTCCATTTTGTCTGAAAAATCCCTGTTTTCCTTCTGCTGTCTGATAAAGGATGAACTTCCCTAAAGTTTCCCTTCCCCTCTGCACATCCGTCATATGCCAGCTATAGCGCTCATAGTCATCTATGCCCTCCTCATGGAGAATCGCCCCGCACTGTTGCCACAAAGCCTTAAATTCCTCCCACCTGCTTCTATCCCCCGGAATCAAATTTTCCTGCTTTTGCTCAGCCTGTGCGAAAAAAATATTTATGATAACGGTCTCCATCCCATCCGAAAGCTGCAAAGAAACCCTGTCTTCCAAAACCTCTGTTTCCAGCTCCAGGCTCCTCCAATCCTCACCCTTAGCCCAAACTATCTCCCAGATGAGCATAGAGATTTCTTTCTGCTCTAATGCGTTTCTCACAATTCGCTGTTCTTCCTCACGTTGCAAAATCCGATCCAGTTTACCCGGAAACGGATCTTCCAATTTAAGATCAAGATCAGGAAGCAGTTTTTTCTCCGCAGTGCCCTCAAACCAGTTTTCTATCCCTTTCTCTGTAATCAGAAGGTCATAAAGATCTTTACTGTTTTCCACATCACTATGGAAATTTACTATTTCTCCGTTATTTTTACCACAGATGACTTCAGTCCTTACCATGCTGGCATTTTCCTTGCCGCTGCAAAATTCTCCGCTAAAGCTGCAAATCTTTATCAGCCTATAGTTTTCTTTACAAATGCCTCCAATTGTCTCTGAGTCTTCACTGCATATCAGGGAATCTTTAATAGACAAATTGATGATCTGTCCCCTGTTCCGTTCCACAAGCCCATAGCCTGTATCACTGTATAATCCGTAAATCGTATGCCCGTTTCCATCAAAAGTGCCATAAAAAATTTCCACTTCCGGACACTTATTAGCAGGCTCCTCCTCTTTCCATTCCATATAATTATCAGGATTATTGAACGCAATATCCTTCACAAGCCGTCCCCGGGCACAGGCATCCTTCTGCTGCACAATCCGCCAAAACTCCATATATTCTTTGACCGTGCCGATTTCATAATAGCCGTCCTGGGCCAGCGTAAGCTGAATTTTCTCCTCCTTAGTGGTCTCAAAGACCGCCGCGCTTCCCCAAACGACAATGCAGATCAGTATCACCGCCAAAACCATCACGCTAAACACCCTTTTTATCAACACCACAAAAAAGACAGAAAAGTGCCTTCTTAAGCGTCTTTCCTGTCTCTCTTCTTCATTTTGTCTATCAGTAATTTTATTGAACATGACTTTTCTACCCCGTGTATTTATTTTGACTAAAACTGATTATACACGGCAGTTGCATCATATTCGCATCATTTTTGCATCATAGTTGCATCATTTTAAAATTTTTTGTAATTTGTTCCGTAAAACTTCTTGTTTCCTAAATATTTCTACCCGGCAATAAACATTCTATCCCTCTCATTATAATAAATATAACATTCAAGTGACCATTCCCCCTCCGAAATCTCCCATTGGGAAAGCTCATGCTCATAGCTTCCGTCCTCCTGCTGCTGACAGCTACTGTAAGCAAGTATCATTGTCCCGCTTCCGGTTGCATCCTGACCGATCAGGAAAAATTCCGGTAGTTCCACACCAGTCAGAGTTATATAACTTTCCAGAATCTCCTCTGAAGTGTAATACGGGACAGGAAGCTCCTGATATTCACTCAGATATTTTTCCGCCGCCTCCAAAAGCACTTCCCCTGGCAGCCTCTCTGTGTCATAAAGCTGATCATGGATCTGATAATCATACCAGCCTGTGTCGGTTCCTGGTCTGCCTGTCCTTCCATCAAATTCCGGGAGGACGCTCCCTGTTCTTTCTTGATATTCAGCGTATTTATCGGCAAAATTCTTTTCCACTGGGGAAAGAGTTTCCCCGCCTTGGGCGAACAAAAGCGGTCTGCTTTCTTCTTCTCCATCCATTGCTATTACATACCATCTATAAGAACCGTCCTCTACATTGGTTATATAAAAATCGCATCCGCAAAAAGCAAATCCCGAAATACCAAGCTCCCACGTTTCCTTCATCTCTCCGTTTTCATACTGATAGATATTGGTAGATTCCCAGTACCAGTTGCTGCCGCCGCTAACCTTTACTACAAGCCTTCCATCCGTGATCAATATTCCTCTATAAGGATCACCACGGGCACCGCCGGAATCAGATCCCAAAGTATCAACCGGAGACAACGTCCGAAGGTTTCCATCTGCCTGTCCAAGAAATGGATAAATCTTTCGTCCATCGTCATCCCATGTATTCTCCGCTTCCCCAAGTCCTGTAATTGCCAGATCCACAATACCATCGCCATTCAGGTCGCCCTTTACCATATCCTCTGCTGTAAGCTCTTCGGCCGGATAAAATCGATCCAGTATCTCCTGTGCCTCCTGCTGCATCTCTTCGTTTTCCCAAAATCCATTTCCAGTCACAAGCCTTGGCAGGAACACCAGATTGCCAATATGACTCTGCCCGGGATTTTCCCCTATACTAAGAGTCCAAAGCTGCGTAAGTTCCAAAGCAGGGGAAAAATCCTTTATTTGATTATGATAAAGTCTCAAATACCGCAGCATTGGCAATTTCCTGATTGCATGGATATCCCGTATTTCATTGTAATCCAAATCCAGGCTGTCCAGCTTCGTCATCCCCTCCAGCGGACTGATATCACTGATTTGGTTATAAGAAGCATCCAGACTTGTAATCTCCGTCATACTCCTTAAAGGCGATAAATCTGCAACCTGGTTAGAATGAAAATCTACCTCTCTTAATTCAGGCAGGGAGGTCAGAAATGATATGTCCTTTATTTCACTATATGCAAGCGTCAGGCTTTCAACCTTTTTACAGTTCTTCAATGGATCAAAATCACCAATCACATTCCCGAAAAATGTAATTTCCCGAAGCTCTCTCTGATACTCTATCCCCGAAATATCCTCCAGCCCACAATCCCAGACAGACAAAATTTTCAACTGGGGGAAGTACTCCAAAAAAGACAAATCTTCCAATCCCATATCGCTAATAGCCAATTCCTCCAGTTCCGGAATCATTTCTTTCGTCAGGTCAAAATTAATTTGGTTCTGATTAGCCTTATATAGCCGGAGCTTTTTCAAATGGGGAATCTTTTCCAAATCTGAAAATGTCTCAAGCCGGTCATTTTCTCCTACTGAAACGGAAAGATACTCCATCTTCCCTATTTCCTCCCATGCAGGCACCTCCCTTTGGGTATAAAATGATCCATAAGCAGCCTCCCTCATGGCAGTACTGTTCCATCCAACACCCCATGCGGGCATATGGCCATCCCACAGCTTCCAGAGCATGATTTCATACAGTCCGCTTTCCGGCTCCTTCCATTCGTTCTGTTCTTTACCTTCTTCCTCTGTAACAGAAAGTTTTTTGATTTGCGCCTTCACCTCATAAATATCAAAAGGACTGTCTTCATCCTGATTACCGTCCTCTGATCCGCCCCTGGTTTCAACCTGATACAGCATCTCTTCATTCTGCTTGAAAAATCCCTGTTTTTCTTCTGCTGTCTGATAAAGGATAAACTTCCCTAAAGTTTCTCTCTCCCTCTGCACCGCATCTGTCATATGCCAGCTGAAGCGTTCATAATCCTCTGTGCCCTCCTTATTGAGAATCTCCCCGCATCGCTGCCACAAAGCTTCAAATTCGTCCCACTCGCTTCCATCAACGAGCCGCTCTTCCGTTCCTTGCTCCTCGTGTGTAAAAAAGATATTTATTACAACCATCTCCGTTTCATCTGAAAGCTGCAAAGATACCCTGTCTTCCAAAACCTCTGCTTCCAGTTCCAAACTCTTCCAATCTTCCCCCTTGGCTAAAACCGCCTCCCAGATCAGCATTGAAATTTCTTCCTGTTCTAATGCTTCCCTCACAATTCTCTGTTCTTCCTCCTGCTGCAAAATCTGCACCAGTGTATTTGAAAACGGTTCTGTCAATTCAAGATCAAAGTCAGAGAGCAGATTCTTCTCCTCTATGTTCTCCGACCATCGAATAATCTCTTCCTTAGCAGCCAAAAGATTATAAATATCTTTATTATTTTGCTTCGGGTCACTATAATCAATTAAAGCCTCTTCTTCATCGCTGGTGGTGCCCCAAACAACAATACCGGTCAATATCAACGCCAAAACTGCCACACTGAACACTCTTTTCATTAGCACTACAAAAAAGACAGAAAAGCGCCCTCCCGAGCATCTTTCCTGTCTCTCTTCTTTTCTATTTCTGCGCGCAATCTGATCAAACATAACTTTCTCTTCCCTGTTCATCGTTTTTGATAATCCGATTATACAAGGCAGTTGCATCATAGTTGTATCATTTTTGCATCATAATTGCATCATTTTATTATTTTTTGTTTTAGAGTTGACATGTATATCTTTAGAAGCTGACATTATATCTTTGCCAGCCGCAGCCGTATCACATTCCAGGATGCTTCTTTCAAAACCGTCCGTAAAATTCCGCCTTCCAGCAAAACATTCGTATCCGCCTCTGGCCGCACTTTCTCCTCTGTCAGAGAATTTTCCGCTTTCAGGTCACCGCTCACAAGCACCAGTTTTTCCAAAACACAAAGTTCACCAAAACTTCTGACATCAACCGTCAGTTCCTGAGCTTCCGACAGATTTCTGTTCACCGCAAAAATCGTCAATTCTGAACTTTCTTCATTATATACGACAGCATTGGCTACGTCAGTTACTTCTCCGTGGCAACTTGTCTCATGAGTTCCGGTGTCCGTCACGGTTTTCAGAACCGTCCCTCTCCCGTACAAGGAAGCATGCAGAAACGGATAATAAATCGTCTGCCGCCATACACCGCCCTCTTCCGTCATAATCGGCGCAATCACATTCACAAGCTGCGCAAGACAGGCAATCTTCACTCTGTCCGCATGATTTAAAAGCGTTATCAGCATCAGCCCCACCATCAGAGCATCCTCAAACGCATAATGGTCCTCCAGAAGATGCGGCCCCGTCTGCCACGGGTGATTTCTTGTGATGTCTTCCTCCTGTGCTTTGGAATGGAACCACACATTCCACTCGTCAAAGCTTAAATACATGGTTTTTCTGCTTCTCTTTTTGGCTTTTACATAATCGCATACCGCGACAACGGTATGAATGAACTCTTCCATATCATCGGACTGCGCCAGATAATCCGCTGTATCATTCTTTTCATTTCCATAATATTGGTGCAGGGAAAGATAATCCACATAATCATAATTTTCTTCAAGTGTCACCGCTTCCCACTGCGGAAAAGTTGGCATGTCCTTAAAAGAACTGCCGCAGGAAACCAACTCTATGCCGGGATCAATCAACTTCATTGCCTTGGCCGTCTCCGCAGAAATGCGCCCATACTCTTCCATCGTCTTTCTGCCGATCTGCCAGGGGCCGTCCATCTCATTACCCAGGCACCACATCCTGATATTGTATGGTTCCTTTATACCATGTCCGATACGCATATCACTGTACTTCGTGCCAGAAGGATGGTTGCAGTATTCTAACAGATTACAGGCATCCGCCGTTCCCCTTGTGCCCAGATTGACCGCCATCATGATAGCGGCATCCGCCTTTTTTGTCCATCTCGAAAACTCATCAAGACCGAACGTATTGGGTTCCAGCGTTCTCCATGCCAGATCAAGCCTTTTGTTTCTGTTTTCCAAAGGCCCCACGCTGTCTTCCCAGAAAAAATTGGACACAAAATTGCCTCCGGGATAGCGTATAATCGGCACACCAAGTTCTTTCACAAGCGCAAGTACATCCTTTCGGAACCCATCCTCGTCTGCCGACGGATGTCCCGGTTCATAAATACCGCCGTAGACTGCCCGGCCGAGATGCTCTATAAAAGAGCCGAATATCCTGTTATCTACGGGAGCAACTCTATAAGCTTTATCAATAATAATTTTCGTTTTTCGCATATATAATCCTCTCTTATTCCGGTTCCCCTACTTTATTCACTGATTCCCTGATAATCAGCCGGCAGTCCATATAATGTGCGCTTTCCGCTTTCTCCTGCCCCTTTTTCTGCAATGCTTCCAGAATCAATTCGCTCGCTTTATAGCCGATATCATGAAGCGGAAGCCCCATCGTTGTGAGCGGCGGCTTTCCGTAGCTGGCCATCTCACGATTATCAAAACCGACCACCGCAATATCGCTTCCAATCTGAATTCCGAGTTCATTCAGCCTGTCGTAAGTACCACCCGCCATGAAATCATTCATGCAGAAAATTGCCGTGCAGCCCGCATTCAGCAAAACGTCCGTATGCTTATAACCGCTCTCCCTGTCCCATTCCCCGTAAAGCACAAGCCCAGGATCGTAAAGAATACCGCCCGCAAACAGCGCGCGCTGATAACCTTCCAAACGGGACTGTGTGTGCACACTCTCTTTCTTTCCCGCTATCACGCCGATATTTTTATGCCCGCAGTCAATCAGATAATTCACAAGTTCTTCTGCCCCCTGCAAATCATTGACCACAACAGATGGGATCTCCACCTTATTCGTAAAGCCGTAAGCCACCACCACGGGAAGCGGCATACCCTCGGGTATCACATCAATCAGCCTCTCATGGGCAGATACATAGATGATTCCCTCCACCTGCTTTGCACGAAGTTTGTCAATTACTCTGTGCACCTCTTCCCTATGCCTGTTATCGCGGTAATACCGGTCTTCGTATTTCTTATATAAACGCAAATTTACCAGAAGAATCTGGTAGTCTTCTTTCTCACAGCATTCCGTAATGCCATCTATAATATCAGGCATATCAAAAACTGTCATATCCTCCGCAATGACACCGATACTTCTGGTACTTTTCATTTTCAGATTTTTCGCCACATAGTTCGGCGTATAATTCAATTCTTCAATAACCTTCCGGACGGTTCTTTTTGTCTCTTCGCTGACCCGCCCTTTGCCGTTGATCACGTTGGAAACCGTTGCAACGGAGACGTTGCTTACTTTCGCTATTTCTTTAATGGTCGGCATGCAGATAACCTCTATTCCAATTGTACATTTTACTGCTACAAACATAGTTTATCATGCTTTTTCCGGCTAAACAAGGGATTCGTTTCCATAAAATATGCTCGATGTCTGTTTCGATATCAAATCCTTTATCCCACTTTCGGGAGCCGGTAGTCCGGCCCCCTCTTTATTCGAAAGTGTTACCGCATAGAAGTTACCATGCCGTACAAGATCAATTCTTCATACCGGTCATAACAATACCCTCAACAAAGTATCGCTGTCCGATCAAATAAATAATAACACCAGGCGTAAATGCCATACAGGTAGCACACATAATTTTTGCCCAGTCTGCTTTCAAACCGCCGCGGAACATGGAAAGTCCTATTGCAATGGTATACTTATTCGGATCATCTATATAGATGGTCTGTTGAAGCAGATCGTTCCAGAGTGTTATGAACAGAAACATTGCCACCACGATCATAGCAGGCCGTATAGCAGGAACCAATATCTTGATTAAAATTTGCATGTAGGAAGCTCCATCTATGGTTGCAGCCTCATCCAATTCCCTGGGAATAGTAGAAATAAACTGCCTGATCAAAAAAATATTAAATGCACCGCCGCCGCAAAAATAGGGCAATATTAACGGCAGAAAAGTACCGCCAAGATGAAGTATCCGCGTCCACATGAGATACAGCGGGATAAGCGTAACCATGTTAGGCAAAAGCATGGACCCCACGCATAGCGTAAACAAAAGTTTTTTCCCTTTAAATCTCAAACGGGAAAAGGCATAACCTGCAAGCGTTGCTGTCACCGTTCCCCCCAGTACAGCGGGAATGATAATCTTAGCCGTATTTGCCAGATATAAACTAAACGGATAGGACTTTAACGTCTCAACATAGTTTGAAAAAAGCCATCTCGAAGGAAAAAACTTAGGCGGCCATGCATAAAGCTCAGCATTGGTCATCAGGCTGGAACGGAATATCCACCATATTGGCAGCATAGCCCCCGCTGCCATCAGCACAACCAATATTAAGGAGATAATGTTCATAATCTTTTCATTACGTTTTTTATTCTGTGTCATTTTTTATCTCCCTCCTCATAAAATACCCAAGTGCCGCTGGTTGCAAAGACAATACTCGTGAAAATAGCTATGATAATGAAAAAGACAAACGATATAGCGCAGGCATATCCTATCTGATTGTCCTTGAAAGCATAACGATACATCAGGTAGGTAATAAATGTAGTAGAATTGCCTGGTCCGCCGCTTGTCAACGACAGAGCAGGTGTCACCACCTGCATATTGGTTATCAGGCTCATGAGCAGATTGTAAAAAATGATGGGACTCATCGAAGGTACGGTGATATTGACAAACCGCTGCCATCCATTAGCCCCGTCTATCTGTGCCGCCTCATGATAAACTGCCGGAACATTTTGAAGTCCCGCCAAAAATATAACAATAAGATTACCGGAAAGCCACACGGCAATCAAAGCAAGCGAAGGTAAAACCATAGTCGAATCGCTTAAAAACATCACATTATTGATGCCGAAAGATTTCAGGATATAGTTAAACAATCCGAAGTTCGTCTCATAAAGCCAGGACCAGCCGATATAAACTGCCGCAGCTGGCAGTACATACGGAAGATAAAAAACTGCGCGGAAAAAGCCTCTCGCAGGTATTTTTCTGTTTAACAGCATAGCCACAATCAAAGAATAAACCATACTTCCCAAGACGGACAGCAGGGTGAATATAATCGTAACTTTAATGGAATCCACAAAATATGCATCAACAGTAAACAGCCGGATATAGTTTTTTATTCCATTAAAATGCGGCTCGGATATGCCTTTCCAACTAAAAAAGCTGATAATAAAAACAACCAGCAGAGGAATATAGGTCAGGAAGATAAGCCCCACAATGGAAGGCGCCATACACAGATACGCTACCAACTGTTCTTTCTTCCTTCGATCAGACCTTTTTGACCTGCCAGCAGATTTTGCCATGATATCACCTCATTTCTCTAAACTTTTGAAAAACTCCCGGCCGGTCATAGGACACAGCCGGGAATATATTGACTTTTCATTTTTCTAATTCAAGACTTAGAATCCTTCACGTGCCGCTACCAGCGCATCATAATTGGACTCTATTGCTTCTCTGGCAGTTGTCTTGCCGGTCCACACATCACCCAGAATAGAACCAAGCAGTGTGTTAAAGTCGTCTGTGTTCGGCGTATAATTCCAAGAAGTGCCGACAGCATAATCATTCACATAATCTACCAGAACGCCCTTCGCCTCTTCATATTCAGGGAAATTCGGGTTCTTCAGCCACTTGTCAGTCAGCTCTCCGCCTTCATAGTAGGAACCCAGAACAGGCGCCCAGATACCTGTGGAAATAAGCGCATCCCAGTTATTCTCTTCCTTGGAATACCAGCGAATCCATTCCATAGCTTCCTCGGGATGTTTTGTCTGATTAAACACAACGTTGGGACCACCCGTCGCTATTGTAACTTTATTTTTCATGTAAGGAAGAACACCCAGGCCGTAGTTAAGACCTTCTTCGCGGGCAGATGCCAGACAGGTGCCTATATTCCATACACCGTTAGTTGTCATAGCGCACGTTCCTGCTATCAGGGAACGCTGTACACCGTCATCTGTCAGACCTGTGGAGAGAGGTGCGCAGTGATGTACCAGATAAAGGTCTGCAACAGCCTGAATTGCTTCAATTGCAGCGTCCTCGTTAATTGTAACTTTTGAGCCATCATCATTGTAGAAGCCGGAACCGTTGGAACGGCACCAAACCTCCAACTGCCATGTCAGATTCTCTACCATACAGCCGTACTGTACAATATTGTCAGGATCAAAATCCGGATCTTTGGCATTCTTGCCGTTAGCATCCAGCGTCAAAGTCTTTGCTACATCTACGAACTCATCCCAAGTGTAAGCTTCATCCGCATTAGCAGAAGGATAAGGCAGTCCTGCCGCATCAAACATATCTTTGTTGTAAAACAGTTCAAGCGTGTTGTTAGCAACAGCATAAGCCACAGGTTTGCCGTCAGATGTAAATGTTGCAGAACCCAAAGGCTTGGGATCATCCGGACCGTACATGTCTGTCAGATCAAGTAACAGGCCTTCGTTAGCCCATTTCAAGGTAGCAGCTTCGCTCATCAAAGCGGTATCCGGAAGGTTTCCACCGGTTGCCATAGTATTAAGCTTCTCCATATAGGTTTCCCAGGGAATAGCCATACATTCCACAACAATGTGATCCTGCTCGGCATTGAAGATATCAGCTACAGCCTGGGTGTTTTTTGCTTCTTCTTCAGCGCCCCAGAAACAGTAGGTAATATGCACTTTTCCATCATCCCCAGCAGGTGCCGCCGCATCATCGGCGGAAGTTTCATTGTTCGCAGCAGGCGCTTCTTCTACAGGTGCCTGACTGTCAGATGCTTTGTTGTCAGCTCCGCCGCTGCCGCAGGCAACAAGTCCAAGTAGCATCCCCATTACGATCATCAACGATAGTGCCTTTTTCATTTTTAATTTCCTCCTTATAAAAGATTAATTTATAGGCATTTGTTACATGCCGAAACCCATTGATTTTACTGGGTTTTCTTACAACTTTATGATAAATCTGCCAGCAATTTCACTGCCTCCTACGGAATTTTGACTTTCTGCCATACCAGCATTTCGCCTTCTCCCCTGTTATTCCACATACAGTACGGAATTGCTTTACATATTACCTTTTCTGTTTCATAAGCCAATCTGCCGTACAGACTGCCGTCCGTAACGACATTTTTTACCCGAAGCCCCTGATAGGTGAGCGTCGGCACTTCACCAATCAGATTTTCCATCGGCGGCATTTCCTTCACTGCTGCATCCGCGTCCACATAAATCTGGGAAAGCAGCCTGCCGTTGTCTATTTCCTCCAGACAGTATACTATCGGTCCTCTGATAAGCGCTGTCTTGCCGTTGTCTTCTTTCACCTCGGGGTTCGCACATATCCAGTGAGGAGAAATCACAAAGTGGAGAGTAAACTCGGTTGCACCTGCAGGAAGTTCTAAAATAAGGTAGCCGCTTGCGTCCTTTCCACAGTTTTTCAAAAATGCATTACTTACTTCCCAGCCTTCGGCATATTTCGGAATCCGTATCTTTAATTTTCCGCCGTTTTCCGCTACTGCTTTGATTTGCACCCTGCCGTTTTGCAGCAACTCTGACTCCATTTCTACCCTGATACTTCCCTGCTGTAACTGCGCTTCCATATCAGAAGATATGAACTGGTTAATATATATGCTATCTTTTCCTTTTGCGTAAATATATTGCCCCAGCGATGCAAGTGTTCTGCCCACATTAGGAGGACAACAGGCCACACTGTACCATTTCTGCCGCTCACATTTCACATGATCCATATAAGTATGTTCCGTACAGAACTGCGGTACTACCTCAAGCGGATTTACGTAAAAATATCTGTCGCCCCTGATATTAATCCCTGCGAGAACCGTATTGTATAGTGCCTGTTCCACTACATCATAAAAAGCTGCGTCCCCTGTCGCCAAAGCCAATCTCTGTCCCACCATCATCAGTCCCACTGATGCGCATGTCTCTGAATAATTTGTAGCATTTGGTAGATCAAAATCTGTTGTGAAACGCTCCCTAAACCCGCTGCTGCCAATACCACCCGTAATATACATACGTCTCTTTGTGGCACTCTCCCATATCCGTATGCAGGCCGCCAAAAGCTCCTCATCTTGGCACTCTTTTGCAATATCTGCCATAGCTGCGCACATATACATGACACGAACCGCATGACCGACTGCTTCTGTTTGTTCTTTCACAGGCATATCTGCCTGATAATATGCCAGATCACAGTTCTTCAATTCAGGGAAAAATTCAGGTCCTTTCCGTCCTGCTATCTCTTGCGCTAAATAGTTTGGCTCTTTTCCTCTCTCTTCAATAAAATATTTTGCTGTCTCAAAATATTCTTTCTTCCCGGTCACCCGGTACAGTTTCACAAGTGCAAGCTCAATCTCCTGATGACCCGGACACCCCCGCATCTGATCTTCGCCTGTTCCAAATCGTCTGCAGATCAAATCCGCATTTTTTTCTGCAATCCGCAAAATTTTCTCTTTCCCAGTGGCCCCATAATAGGCAACAGCAGCCTCGATCATGTGTCCGGCAGTATACAATTCATGCCCTTCCGCCAGATTTTTCCACTTTCTGTCCGGCGCATTCACCGTAAAATATGTATTTAAATACCCGTCCTTTTCCTGGGCCCTGCCAATCAGCTCAATCACTTCGTCAGCAAGTTTTTCGTATTCTTTTCCCTGACCGCCTGCAATCGCATAAGCTACCATCTCCAGCCACTTATACAAATCCGTATCCTGAAAAACAACACCCCGCCGTTCATCTTCTATCTCTCCGGCTGCAATACGGAAATTTCTGATACAATAGGTAGGTTCCGCATTTTCCAGCGTATCATTCAATATCTTCCATTGATGAGGTATCATCACTTCACTGACTTTTTCTACATATTTCCCAAAAAGCTTATCTGTTATATGAATATGCCCCAAATCCGGAGATTCCAAATTTCTTTCCATTTCCGTCCTCACTTCCGCATACACTACACTTGCTGCTCATACTTCCTGCTTTGTCTGTTTCTTTATGTTCTTTGTATTTATTAATCCTTTAGTTAAACGTTTTATCTCTTTGTAAAACAATAATACTACTTCATTTGTATTCTCGTAAACCATTTTTTATATCTTTTGTACTTTATGACAAATTTTCTATTTATTTTTGTATATATTTACTAATCATATCTTCTCTTTAACGTCTATTAAACGTTTTACCATATATTTTCAATTTTACTTTATAAAATTAATTTATGTCCCGTCGTTAAGTTTTAGCACTAAATTCTTTTGGAAAAATCCACTCCCTTTTCCGTTTATCATTTCCGGAAGGAAGTGGACGGAGCTGTTTAGATCAAAATATAGATGGGGAAAATATGGTTGAATTTATTGACGAAGCTGCCGCTATCTGCGACCGCATCAAAAAAAGAATTACACCTTTCAAATATCTCATTTTAATTTTTTGCCTGACACAATATGGAAAACAAGATATTCATTATCATTTTTCTGTTTGTTATACTGGTGTACGAGAGAATATCCTTTCTGCACTATATTGAATTCAACATTCAATAAATCTATACTATGTAAAATGCTTCTCAAATACGTATATTTATGTTCTTCGTTCCCTGCTATTTGGGATGATGAGATTGGCTTAACAACAAAATGAACCTCCCAATTAGGGTTTGGATGTTCCAGAATACAGATATCTTTATCTCTATAAAAGACGCTTTCGACTTGCTCTTGTACAGAGTATTCATTCACAATTTCATGATTTGTAAACATATGAAAATGTACCTGTTGAACCTCTTGTCTTTTTCCTCCATTAGCAACAATCACAAATGAATCATTATACTCAGGCCGCATCACACATATGTCCTTTGCAGCCTCCCAAGTCTTCACAAAATAATTGCTAAAGCTATCTAACGCCATTTGCTGTAAATTCTTAACTGCCCTTTTAGGCGAAATAATAATATGATTTTCATATGAGGGTTGAGGATGATAGAACGCAATTATTTCCTTGCTGTTGTATACTTTCTTCACAGGTATAGCCCAACTACAGTGCTGAAATGCATTTCCTACAACTTTACCCATAAAGGGGCCTTTCGCAATTTTGAACAGTAACTTCTTAACTTTATTAGCTTGATTCATATTAATCAACTTTTCCTTTCTTCGCCCTTATCCGCGGCTCTTTCGTCCAAATGTGTCTATTCAAAAAGCTCTGCCCCTTAAACCTTTTTCGCTCTCAGATTAACAGGCTTTTTAGTCTTTGTCAGGCTGCTGTCCGTCATGAGCTCTCCACTGACATTCCATCATTTGCATATTTGTAAAAACTGCCTTGAAGGAAGATTCCTCCGGTGAGCAGGCATAAATACCAAACTGAATTTTTCCATTCCCTTTTTGCATATGGCAGATTCTCATCTGATTAAAAGTTATTCCATCTGTGGAGCATTCAATACAGTAATCATCTTCCCGCCGGCTAAAACGATACCACATAGATTTTACTGAAGCATCAATAACTGTGGTAGCCCAGTCAGAATATCCTCCATTTGTTACAACGCTGCCTAAATGCTGATAGTCTTCATTCTCATATTCGACAGATGCTTTTAACCAGTTTTCACTGTCAAGATACATCACAATGCCGCATTGATCAAATCTATGACTGCTCTCGGTAAATTCTGTTTTCACAACAAAACTGAAATACTTCTCTTCCGTTTCCATTTGAAACACCGGAGCATTGTCATTTTGAAAATGATAGTATGTCCTTTGCCACAAATCAGTATGCTGTTTTGTGATGATTTCAACCCTGTCGCCTGCAATTCTGCAATCATGCGGCTCCCTTATCCATTTAAACTCATTCATGTCCATAATCAATTACCTCCGAATCATTGTTTCCCGGGCAGCTGCCCGGCATTTAAATTATGACTCTATCCTTTTCAACCAACTCTGTAAGGGCTGCGTGGGTTTAAGGCCAACTGTCGTAAACTAGGAAGCGCATGAGCAAAAAACTTGCGATATGCCTCACAGTAGTAGTTCACGGCGAATCCTTCTGCTGTCATCATCCTATCCCGCCTGCAGCCGCCTCGGCAAAGAGGCGCATATACACACTGTCGGCACTCCTCCGTCAGCGGCACAGTGAGCCGGAATCTCTTCGCCGTATCCGAGTGAAGCAGATTATCCAATGAATCTGACGCGATATTTCCCATACGCCATTCATCCGTCACATAAAAGTCACAAGGATAAACACCACCGTCTGCTTCCACCACAAAATAAGGCTGGCACTGACCGCTCATGGCACAGTTCTCCGGTGGATAACCGCAGAGAATCCCTAACCAATTATCAAAATGCCGCACAGATGGGGCTTTATGCTGCCTGGCATCTGTATACCACGCATCATACAGCCGACACAGAAACTTTCCATAGCGCTCCGGCGTCAGGGACCATTGCTCCTCTCCGCGTTCAGCCTCAAGAGGGTCCAGACAGGGGATGAACTGCATATATCGCCAGTTATGGCGCAGAAAATGACGATATACCTGTTCTCCACGACGTGCAAGAGATGCTGTCACTACACAAAGGATATTATACTCCACATGAAAGGTATTAAAAAGTCTTGTTGCCCGCTCAACATCATCATAAGTGCCGTTGCCAACGGCATTCACCCGAGCAGCATCGTGGAGCTCCCTTGTGCCATCTATACTGATGCCTACCAAAAAGTGATTTTCAGCAAAAAATCTTGCCCACTCCTCGTTCAACCGATACCCATTTGTCTGAATGGAGTTTTGGATGCGGACACCGTGAGTATTGTATTTTTGTTGCAGTTCCACCAATTGCCGGTAAAAGGGGAGCCCCACCAGAGTAGGCTCTCCCCCCTGAAAAGCAAAGCTGCATACATACTCTGTCTCTTCCAAGGCGCGGCGCACCAAAGCCTCAAGAATCTCTCCAGACATTAGTCCTAGATTGCCTTGTTCCCGATGAGCACTCACATCCCGGTAAAAACAATAGCGGCATGCCATGTTACAACTGCCGGACGCAGGTTTAATCAAAAAACTGCTATATTTCATTGTACTCATCCTCCATTTCATCCCTTTGTTGCAATTCCATCGTCGCCATCTAATCAGTCATAACCAAACCTCGAAAGTCCCTTCAATCACTACAGGGCGCTATCACAGGCCTTACGCCCTCCGCCTTTTCAATTTCATCCAAAAGTTGCTCTGCCAATTCTCTGCGTACCCTTTCGTATTCCGGATTACGAACCTGATTCTCCAACTCGTAGGGATCTCTCTTTAAATCATAAAGAAAATCCTCCTCATAATAATCACTGCTGCCTTCCTGCCATCCATCTGATCCCGGCGCATATACGCTGTAAAGATACTCTTCGGTGCGGATGCAACGTCCTGTACGGCTCTCACTTATCTGGGCAAAAACCCTGTTCTGCCTTCCGACAAGCTTTCCAGCTGCCACTTTCTCCAGATCTTCCCCTACCATGGCATCGCCTACATCCACTCCCGCCATGGATAAAAAGGTCTTTGGCAAACCTGCGGTGCTTACCAGATCCTTAATTCTCTTTCCGCCTCTGAATCCCGGACCTGCGATCACAAGAGGAACCTGTAGACAGGAATCATGACAGGAACGCTTATAATCATCACTGCCCGTCATATGTGAATCTCTGTTCCGCGTTTTAAAATGAGAACCATGATCTGAACTGTATATGATAATAGTATTTTCATACAGCCCTTTTTCCTTCAATTTTTGAATAAGACGCCCCAGATTATCATCCAGACTTCTGCAACATCCGAGATAATCCGGATACATTTCATCCGCGTCTCCTCCTAGCGCCTTTAGATCCTCCGGCAGTTCATAGTCTGCAAATCTCTCTTTAGAGCCCTTGGGTCCCTCATAGCATCCTCTGTCATTCTGATGATGAGGCTCTATATGAGATATGGTTAAAAAGAATGGCTTTTTCCCATCATAGGTATTCAAATATTCAAGTGCATAATCTGTAATGCAGTCTACCCGGTAGCCTTTGAACTCGCACTTATTCATATTTTCATCAAAGACAAAGCCATCATAGCCATGAGAAGTAGCCTCCAAAACATCAGCCACTCTCCAGAATCCTCTGTAGCCGCCTCTTCGCTCCAAAGGAATGGCACTTTTTTCATAATCGATATCCGGTGGCAGCGCATAGCTGTCCCGATGACTTGCTAAATGCCATTTTCCCACATATGCGGTTTCATAGCCTGCTTCATCCATATAATCTGCCACAGTTTTGCAGTCAAGAGGCAACGGCTGACCGTTTCTAAAGCAGTTAATTTCCGTTGGGTAACGCCCTGTCTGGAACATTGCCCTGCTGGGACCACAAACTGGCTGCGCCGTAAAAGCATTTTCAAACAGAATCCCCTCCTGCGCCAAATTATCCAGATTGGGACTGATATCCAGTTTTTGCCCATAACAGCCCAGAGTGTCTGCCCGTTGCTGATCAGTAAAATAAAACAAAATATTCGGTCTTTCCATAATAATCTTTCTCCCATCCGACTAAGATATTTTTGGCAAATAAAGCCATTATCGATTTCATATTCTTCCCCTTCTATTCTCAAAATTTTCCTTCAAGAATTTCACACCCCCTCCTGTCACACGATAGAATATAACAAAACTCCAACAACACCGGAACCAGCCATCACATAAATAGGATTCACTTTCCACTTACGCAGAATCAATAACCCGACTCCAAAAATAAATACGGAAATATAATCGATATTACTCAGGTCAACGGGTAAAGTGCGTTGTCCGTAAAAAGATAAAATAATTAGTGAAATGCCCGCTGATGCAATCATGGCCACCACCGCCGGACGCAATCCTGCCAGTATGCCCTGGACCATCGTTAAGCCACGAAAACGATAGTAAATATAAGCAAGTACCATAACAATCACACAAGATGGCAAAATACATCCTGCTGTAGCAATAATAGCTCCCGGCAATCCCACCACCTGAATGCCTACAAAAGTTGCAGAATTTATGGCAATCGGACCGGGTGTCATTTCTGCAATTGTCATTATGTCCGCAAATTGCGTCATGGTCAACCATGGATGGATATCGACTACCTGATGCTGGATCAGGGGCATAGCCGCATAGCCTCCGCCAATACTAAAAAGCCCAATCTGAAAAAAACTCCAAAATAGCTCAAGATAAATCATTTTTGCCGCCCCCCTTTTCCTTTTTTTCCTGATAAAAAGTATTTGCTGCGCCAACAGCACCACAAATCAAAATAATCAAAATGATATTAACATTAAAAAAGCGTACTGCAGCAAAAGACCCCAGCAAGATTATAAGTGGAAGAACTCTCTTTTGCTTAAAAATTCTTATTCCCATCGTAAATACCACATCACAGATAACAGCTGCCACTCCAGCCAGCATACCTGCCATAGCAAAATTAACGATCATATTATCCCGAAATGTCTGATAGAAAAGCGAGATTACAGAAATTATTGACAGTGGCGGAAGAACCGTACCAAGAACGGTCATCAATGCACCAGCAACACCAGCAACATGATACCCAACAAGAATAGATGCATTTACTGCAATGGCTCCAGGTGATGACTGTGCAATGGCTGTCAAATCCATCATTTCCTGTTCTTCAATCCAATTTAACTCTTCTACAAATTTCTTTCGCATTAGTGGAATAATAACAAACCCACCACCAAAAGTACAAGCACTAAGCTGAAAAGTTGATAAGAACAATTTTCCTAATTTCTGTGTTTTCTTGTTCAAATTCTCATCCTCCTCTTCGAAATACAGCTTTATTATAGCACTTGCATTTCAATATTAAAAATAATATAATTTAATTATTTCTATATAAATTTTAGTATATGGAAGAAAGCAATATGACGATTAAGCATCTTAAATTATTTCTGGCTGTTTGTAACTGCGATTTTAATACTACAAGAGCTGCCAATGAACTACATACGACACAACCCGCTGTCAGTCTTGCTATCCGGGAATTAGAGCAATATTATGGCGTGGTTTTATTTGACCGGATTGGAAGGAGATTAAAGATCACAGAAGCAGGACAGCGATTTCAAGAATATGCCTTCCATATCATTACTCTGTTTGATGACATGGAAAAAGGAATGAGAGACTGGGACTCTTTTGGTATTCTGCGGGTAGGTGCCAGCATTACTATCGGTTCACAATTTTTACCAAATTATGTAAAAACCTTTTATAGTCATTATCCCGGCACAGAAGTCAGAGCAGTCATTGGACCCTCCGATTATTTGGAGCAGAAAATCTTAAATAGTGAACTGGATTTTGCATTGATTGAAGGCATTACGCATATCCCTTCTTTTATTTCAGAAGAATATATGGAAGATTATTTAACTGTTATTTGCCCAACAAACAGCAGTTTATGTCAAAAGCAAGAAATTACTATTGATGAATTTCGCAGGCAAAACTTTCTGCTACGTGAAAGAGGAAGCGGAACAAGAGAAGTTTTTGAAAGAGTAATTGAACAAGCTGGATTTATGGTGACTCCCATTTGGGAAGCGACGAGCACAACAGCCTTAGTTAATGCCGTCATCAATGGACTGGGTATTTCTGTTCTCCCCTATAGAATGGTTGTCGGGCCTTTGAAGCGCGGGCTTGTGTCTACCGTAAGCGTAAAAGGGTTAAGCTTCCAGCGAAAATTTCATATCGTATATCATAAAGAAAAATTTCTCACTTCATCCGCAAAAGCATTTATGGAACTATGCCGTAACTATGAAATGAATTATCCGATTCCCAGATACAATGGCCTGTATTAGAAGCAGTAACCCACTCATCACTACAAACTTGGTCTCCGGAAGCTTTCCATGAAATTTTGCATACATTTTATCGGTGCTGCCGCCTCACAGCATTGAAAGCGGAATGGATATTCTGTCTGTTGCTAATGAAAAATATTTTGTGTGATTGCTACCGCCCAGCTGCAATCTTCCATGGATTGTATTTCCAGCTTCTGTTCCTTCTCTTTCCACTCTATTTTACGTTTTGAAAATTCTCCCTGCTCGTACCCATAATCAGTCCCGGCGTCCTCATATAACTCATACACTGCATCTTTGCCGGGATAGATATGAAGGTGGATGCCAGCCTCTGGTAATTCCTGCGTACATTCTATCTTTTTTCCGGCCATGGGAATAATGCTCCCAGCCTTTATAAATAACGGGATTTTGGAGATATCAGCATTTACAGATATACGCTGTCCCCCTTCATACCGTTCATCGGTCCAAAAATCATACCAGTCGGCCCCTTCTGGTAAATATACCTCTCTTGTCTTTGAAACTCCTTCCAATACGGCAGACTTTTTTCCATAATACATCGGAGAAGTCACCGGACAAACCATTATAGCCGGTCCAAACAGATATTGATCATCTACAAGCAGCGCTCTTTTGTCATCTGCAAAATCAAATGCCAGAAGTCTCATGATGGTTGCGTCCTCTTCCCAAACCTTTCCGGCACATGAATATATATATGGAAGCAATTGATACCTAAGCTGATTTGCAGCAATAAGCGCATCATAAAACAGATCCCCCGGTTCTCCAAACTGCCATAATTCTCTTCTCACATCTGTTCCATGATTTCGGAAAATCGGAAGCAATGCCCCCATCTGAAACCACCTGGTGAATAATTCCCTGTATCCTAAATCTTCATTTCCATCTTCATATTCACCCGACCAAAACCAGGGGGTTCCACTTTTTACAAAAAATCCGCCTATGTCAAAAGTCCAATAGGGAAGTCCGCTGGCACAAAAATTCAAACCTGCCGCTATCTGTTTTTTGAAATTATCCCAGCTTGCATATATATCACCTGACCACAAAATTGTTCCATACTTCTGCGATCCGGTGTATCCGCTTCTGGTAAGATTCATTACACGCTTTTGCGGTTCCTGTGTCCTTTGCCCCTCATAAATTCCCTGCGCATGAAACAATCCATAAGCATTTCCCAGATCAGCCGGCATCATTTTCTGCGATTGCTCTAAAAACTCCTCATACATTTTCTCCGGAAGGGGCTTTTCTGCCCGGCTCCATTCCGGTGTAATAGGTTCGCAGGAATCACACCACCATGCATCAACCCCATACTGCTGCAGGCCATCCCTAACCTGCTTCCAATATAGTTTCCTTCCTTCCTCGCTGAAAGCATTGTAAATGTCAGAAACCGGAAGAAGCAGCTTCTCTTTATCCATCTCTTTATAATTACTGCTTTTTTCATTCATATTAGGCCATATGGATATCATGAAATGAAGATTATTTTTATGTAACTTATCTATCATTTCTCCCGGTAAAGGAAAACGGCTTTTATCAAAGCTTTTTTGCCCCCACATTCCATCTTCCCAATAAAGCCAATCCAGTACCATTACATCAGCGCCGATCTGCCTTTCTCTGATTTCAGATGCCACCTGAAGAATTTCTTCCTGTGTTTCATACCGTTCCTGCGACTGTATATAGCCAAATGCCCATTTTGGCAGCATAGATGCTTTTCCTGTCAGTTTTCGATATCCTTTTATAATCTGGTCAAAAGAAGGCCCATAAATGAAATAGTAATTCAACTCTTCGTCCGCTTCCGTATAAAAGAAGGAATCCGTATATTTCACATCGCTGAAAATAGCCGGACTTCCGGTAGGTATCAAGATACCATATCCTTTCGTAGATAGCAGCATAGGTACTGCTATTTTCATGTTTGCCTGATGCAGATACCGCACCGTTCCTCTCAGATTAAGAATTCCATCATCCGGCTGTCCCAATCCGTATAAAACCTCATCCTCCTGCCATTCCCAAAAAACAGTCGTATGATACAATTCCCTGTCAAATTCCCTTGTTGCATATTCAATATTATTCTTCGTGCCATCCGGCGTATCCATTTTATTAATAACCGCATGCTCATCAATAACTGTTTTATAGGCATGAAAGGACTCTAGACACTTGCTGTTTTCCTCTTTTTCCATCAACAGCCTCTTTCCATTGCTGTCATAATAACTGATCGATGCTGTTTCTTTTGAAACCCTGACATCTAGCAGTTCTGTAGATAAAACAATTTCTCTTTCATCAAATCTATGAGTCCAGTCAGCATAGCTCTCCTGCTTATCAACTCCCGTCCCCTGCGAAGCAGAAAATCTTTCCTTCTGCGTATAGCTGATTCGGATTATGGATGAACTTTGCGGCGCAATTCGAATTTGGCCTTTTTCTGTAAATAAATACAGGCAATTTTGCTCCCGCTCTATAGTTGTAACTCTGAAAGTCTTTCTTTTTTCAACCTGTAACATCTGCTGCTTTCCTCCATCTGTATTATCCCTTTACGACGGATTCCACTGGAAAGTTCCAAGCCCTACGCCGGGAATCTTTTCCCCACTGTACAGTGTTCTATAGGGAATTTTATTCTGATCATAACCGCAGAAAACAAAATCTTTTCTTATTTTTATTATAAACTATCCTGTCAAAAATTTAAATGTCTGTCGCTGCCATTCTGCTTTCCGCAACTTTTACCAGGTAAGCCCCAGAGAATACAGAAGGCAGCTATAGCTCTCACATAAAAAGACTGAAAAATGTTCTCATGACATTTTTCAGCCTGTTCTTTTCTTTAATCGATATACAATCAATCACATTGCACGGATTACAGAACCCTCTGAATACGCTCATGCAGTTCTTTCGCAGTGAAGGGCTTTAAAATATAATCGCTTATCCCCAGCTTAACGCTTTCCATAACGAACCGCTTGCTTTCTACACCTGTCAACATGATCACCGGAATATCGGCCCGGTCCTTCATAGCACGAATCTGCCGCAGAGTCTCAAAGCCATCCATCGTCGGCATCTGAATGTCCAGAAGAATCAAATCCGGCTTATTAGTCTCCAGATATTTCAAAGCCCGCGTTCCGGAATTCACCGTAACCACGTCGTAATACTCCCCTAATGCATCCGAGATCCTCAGTAAAATAATCGCTGCATCATCTACCACTAAAATGCACTTTTTACTGAAATTTTTCACTAGATCAGTCATTCCTGTCCCTCCTCTATTAAACTGCTCAAAAGCTGATTCAGCAGCGTTTCTGCATTGTCATCCTCAAATAACTTCAGCTGCCCTCGGATTTCCCTAAGACTTTCCTCCGCATCCTGCGGCAGTTCATGGCGCAAAATAGTTTCCACTATGCCGGCGCACTCCCGTGATCTGAAATTCTCTAATTCATCCAGGGCCTCGCCCACCTGCTCCTTCAGTTCCTGCATAGACAGGGCAGGAAGCTTCTCTTCCTGGGGCTCATCCTGCCGCCGCTGTACCAGAAACTGTCCGATCTTCTCCAATAATTCTCTGTATGCTTCCAGCAGCAGGGGGAACTGTTGATCAATAAATGCTGTGTCCCTCTGATCTGCAGCATTCTCCTGGGCACGGGCCATATCGGAAACATTCATAGCTCCAATATGGGCTGAGGCGCTCTTAAGTCCATGCACTTCTGTTCGATAGCTGGAAATATCAGAACCGACAAGCTCCTGCAAAAGTTCCGTCTTGCGCTGTCCGTCCATATAATAAAGCTCCAGCAGTTCGACAAAGCCTGCCTCATCGCCGGAATAATAGCGCATTGCGGCATTCATGTCGATTCCTTCGATCTGAAATGCATCCGGATTCAGAAGCCCACACTCCTCTCCGCCGCCCTCGGTCTGCCTGCGCTCCTCCGGAATCCAGCGCATCAGAAGCTGACCAAGTTCTTTCCTATCCAATGGCTTGGTAATGAAATCCTGGAAGCCATGGCTCAGAAACTGCTCCCGCATTCCTTCCATGGCATTAGCAGTCAGGGCGATGATCGCCGGTGCAGTTCCATTTTCGCCACAGTCACTGCGGATAATCTCCGCCGCCTCGATACCGTCCATCATAGGCATCATATGATCCATAAAAATAATATCATACCGCTTTTGCCGTACCAACTCGATGGCATCCGGTCCGCTCTCAGCCTCGTCCAGTTCGAAAGCATAGTTTTTCAAAAAGTTTCTTGCCACCTTGCGGTTAATCACATTGTCGTCTACAATCAGTACCCTCACGCCAGGAGCCGTGAAGGTTTCAACGCACTCCAACTCAGCCTGGGAGACCTCCGGCACCTCCGCGATGGAACGCCGATCCACAATTTTCTGAGGTATGGTAATGGTAACTACGGTTCCCTCGCCGTAAACACTTTCCACATTGATAGTGCCCCCCATCATCTCCACTAAGTGCTTGACAATAGCCAGGCCTAAGCCGGTGCCTTCCACGCTTCGGTTACGCTTAGAATCCACCTGACGGAAATCCTCAAAAATCTTACCCAGATCCTCCTGCCGAATGCCGCATCCGGTATCTTCCACACGGAAGGTGATGATCTCCTCGTCCTCATGCTCGCCGGGCTTGCCGGTAACATAGGCCTTCACGTAACCCTCCTTGGTAAATTTGATGGCGTTGTTAAGGATATTGATCAAAATCTGCTTGATTCGCCCTTCGTCGCCGTTATAACGGCAGGGTATTGTTTCATCGCACTCATATTTCATGACCAGACCGCGCTTGGATGCGGCCATATCCATCATACCCACAACCTCGCCTACCACGGTCTTCAATTGGTAGTCTGTGTATACCAGCTCCATCTTGCCTGCCTCTACCTTGGATAAATCCAAAATATCATTGATAATGGCTAGTAGATTCTTAGCTGCAGACTGCACATCTTTAGCGTGAGTGAAAATGGATGGATCTTTACATTCCTCCATGATGATGTCGTTCAGCCCAATAATCGCATTCATCGGGGTGCGGATCTCGTGGGACATGTTGGCCAAAAACTCGCTTTTGGCTATGTTCGCCTTCTCTGCCTGCCGCCGCACTTCCTTAATCTCATTGATGTATGCCTTAATGTCGGTCATATTCAAAATCAAAATGACACAGCCCTGCATTCGGCCGTTTTCATCTATAATCTGCCTGCTGTGGCTCTCATAGTGCTGCCCATTGATGGAAAAGCTCCAGGATGTCCCTTCATTAAGCATCTCCTCCCTGAAATCTTCCACAACCCGAATATTTTCCCCGGGCTTGTGTGCGGGCAGACTGGCAAAAATCTTGGCAGCTGCCTGGTTGTAGCTGACCAGCCTGTCTTGATCGTCCAGCGCAATCACTCCATCACCCAAACCCTCCAGCACCTTCTCTGCCGCCAGATGTCGGAAATCATAGTTGCGGCGCCCCCACACCACAAGTACCACCAGGGACATAGAGGTGGCAAATGTCACCGGAGTGAGATCGAAAACCTCTATAAGCTTACATACATAAACCGCCAACAGGATAACCGGCAAGGTAGTAATAACAAGGATGATCTGATATTGGCGGCTGACCCGCTGATCCGTGCGCAGGCGAATAGCGCGCACCAGAGTTCGCATACACAGAATATAGGGGATAATGATGCGGGTTAGCAAGGACAGGGTGTACAGGGGACCATAGGTAATGCTTACATAGTGAAAACCATTCGCTGTGGACAGCCATTGAAAATCCCGGTAAAAAATACCATTCCAGTTAAAGAAAACCGAAAACAATACAAAGAAATTGACAATACTAAGCGCACGCAGCAGCTTTTTCGGTGGCTGCACATAGCAATATGTATAAGTAAACCAGCAGTAGCAGAGCGGCGCAAAGGTGTACCCTACATTTTCCACTGTCACCGCCGTCGCGGCTGCTTCCACAGTCGGCGCAGTCAGTTCCAGCAGATATCCTACATTTTGTACCAATGTACCGCACATGATTAAAATCAGCATCTTCTGCTCCCGGGCCCCTTCTCCGTTTAGTAGGAGAATCAGTGCCAGAAAGCTTAGACATATACTAAAACACTCTAATGCAATGACAAAGTTTACCATTTTCTTTCACCTGTCCGTGTCTTACATTTTATTCTGAGTGCCAAAGTGCACTACAAATTTTTTCCATAATAAACATATTACATTTTCAGTGCAAAGTCAAGAAATAGCCCTCCGGGCTGCTCCGACACTATTGATTTAAAGTATCTATTTTCAAACAATTCTTTTAAGTTCTGCTAACAAAAGTTCAGCAACCGGAGTAAATACCTGATATTTTTTCCAGATCACATACATTTTTGTATGAAGAGCAGGAACGATCTGCCGGAAACACAGGTCGCTCTCATCAGACATTTCAATCAGCTTATCAAAGGTAAGTACTACGCCCAACCCTTCCCTTGCAAATACGGCAGCGTTGCCGGACAAATTAAAAGTAGCCATAACATTAAGCTGGTCAATCTGCTCCCCGCACCATCTTGGCAGATCAACTTTTTCAGATTGTTCTGAACAAAAAACGGGATATGGGAGAATATCGGTGACCTCAATAACGGATTTATCAGCTAAAGGGCAGTCTTTCCGCATAAGGACTCCCCAGGTATCATGCCCTGGGACTTCAAGATAATTGTACTTTGATAGATCCGGCGGTTCCACAATAAACGCAAAATCTAAAAGCCCGCGGTCAAGGTTTTCCGCAACCTGCCCTGTATCGCCGCTGGTTATGTGATAATGAATGTCTGCATACTTCTCATTTAGCCGTCCGACTGCCTGGGCCAGATACTTGATCAGATGAGATTCCGCACATCCAATATAAATATCTCCCCCTGTGATCTCATCTAACGCCTTGAATTCATTTTCAATCTTATCTGCCATAGCGATAAGGTCTTCTGCCCGCTTTCTGAGCAGCATTCCTTCATCTGTCAGACTGACGCTCGTGCTGCCGCGCCTGAACAGCTTTTTGCCAAGTTCTTCTTCCAGTTCTTTCATCTGTTTGGAAAGGGTAGGCTGTGTAACATGAAGCCGCACGGCAGCCCTTGTCATATTCCCTTCCCGCGCAATTTCCAAAAAATATCTCAAAACCCGTATCTCCATAAGCTGGTCCCCTGTTTTTAAAAGATAATATTATTATACGAAGCATCTGTTATTCCAGTCAAGAATATCATGATATAAATTATGAGTATTAGACATAACATATAAACGTGAGTATAATGAGTTTAGATTGGAGGATGAACTTATGGACGAAAAATTAGTTATGACTGCAGAATGGGATAAGACTTTTCCCAAAAGTGACAAGGTAAACCACAGCAAGGTAACATTTCACAACAAATACGGAATCACACTGGCGGCTGATCTTTATGTTCCAAAAAATGCGGATGGAAAACTTCCTGCAATAGCGGTATGTGGTCCTTTCGGCGCTGTGAAGGAACAGGCTGCCGGACTGTATGCACAGACGATGGCAGAAAAAGGTTTTCTTACGATTGCCTTTGACCCATCCTTTACAGGAGAAAGCGGCGGACAGCCCCGTTATATGGCTTCCCCTGACATTAATACGGAGGATTTCATGGCAGCAGTAGATTTCCTTTCAGTGCAGGAAAATGTTGACCCAGAGAAAATCGGCATCATCGGTATCTGCGGATGGGGCGGCATGGCAATCAACGCAGCGGCGCTTGATACCCGTATCAAAGCTACGGTTGCTTCTACCATGTATGATATGACAAGAGTAAATGCAAAGGGCTATTTTGATGCCGAGGACAGTGAAGAAGCCCGCTATGAAAAACGCAAGGCTATGAATGCACAAAGAATCACAGATTATAAAAACGGTTCTTACACTCTTGGCGGCGGTGTAGTCGATCCTCTTCCGGAAGATGCGCCATTTTTTGTAAAGGACTATTATGACTACTATAAAACAGAGCGCGGCTATCATACCCGTTCCCTCAACTCCAACGATGGCTGGAATGTGATTGGATGCCAGTCATTTATGAATATGCCTATCCTTCAGTATGCAGGCGAAATTCGCAATGCAGTGCTGATCATCCACGGAGAAAAGGCACACTCCTGCTATTTCAGCAAAGATGCATATCAGCTCCTGAAAGGTGATAATAAGGAACTTATGATCATCCCAGATGCTGTTCACACAGATCTTTACGATCAGACAGACATTATTCCTTTTGATAAAATAACTGCATTTTTTGCCGAAAATTTGAAATAACTGACATGGAGAGATTGACTTGATGAATTAAGAAAATTTGGAGCATCATTAAAATGATAGCAAAGGCTGCTACGCTTTGCGAACCAGCTTATTGTAGTAAAAAAGCAGGCAATCTCTGCCTGCTTTTTATACAACTTTGTCCACTCCTATTTCTCCAATCCCGCTGCTATGGGAAGTACAAAGTGGAACAATTGTCTTTCCTGAAAAATCATAACTTTCTAAATATGTGCTGATAATACGGAGCGCCCACTGCTCCTTATCCTTCCTTTCTACAAATATTCTTAGTACCAATCATGCTTCTCGCCACGGTCAAGGTCATTAATCCGTGCCATCTCCTCCTCTGTCAATTCAAAATCAAACAGTTCTGTATTTTCTTGAATATGATCAGGATTGCTGGAACCGGGAATTACTACTACACCTTTTTGCAGATTCCATCGTAAAATGACTTGTGCCGATGACTTTCCATGAGCCGCTGCAATTTCCGAAATTACCTCATCTCCAAGCAGCTCTGCCGTGTACCCCCTGCCTCCAAGGGGATACCAGCCCTGCACCACGATCCCAAGGCTATGAATGTATGGAATCACATCATTTTCCTGATAATATGGGTGTATTTCATTCTGAACCAGCGCAGGCATAATGTTTATCTGCGGCAAGAATTCCTCCAGTTCTTTCACATACCAGTTTGATAAGCCAAGTGAACGAATTTTTCCGTCTGCAACCGCTTTTTCCATTGCGTGATAAGCTTCCACGTCACCTGTTCCGGGATGATGAAGCAGCATCATATCAATGTAATCTATATCCAATTTAGCAAGCGACTCTTCAATCGCAGCTTCCGGATCAGAAAACTGATTCGGATACAGTTTTGTGATTACAAAGATTTCTTCCCTTGGTATGTCGGAGTTTCTGACTGCTTCCCCTACGCTTTCCTCATTATGATACATATAAGCGGTGTCGATCAGACGTACACCTTTATTTAATGCCGTTGTGACGGATTCTACACAGGTATCTCCCGTCAAGCTATATGTACCGATTCCGTATATGGGCATTTCATACCCACTGTTTAACAAAACCGTCTTTGTTCCAAAGTTAAAAAAAATATTTCCTGTCACTGTATTATCATCCTCCTGTATCTGCGACTGCTGTTCTTCCCAATCGGGCAGATTATTTTCTGTCTGCTCTGCTGCTTCAACATCCTCTGTCTGCCTCTCTTGTTCCGCAGCCTTATCCGCAGAGGATTCTGTCTTTGCCTGTTTCTCACAAGCTGCTATTGTAACCATAAGCAATCCAATCAACATAAGATTAAACAGTCGTTTCATACTGCTCCTCCTTTTCTTCCCTGAAGCCACCTATCACTTCTTTTACTATCACAGTCTACACCTCCTGACTCTATTTTAATTTATAGAAAGCCAAATAACAAATGCATATATGGCATGCTGTTCCATACTTAAAAGGTATGTCTCCTTCTGTTATCGTCAAAGTAAAGACATTATCAGGAAGGTTCTTTCAAGGGCCTCCAGTGTATTTCTTCAACAATTATAAAGGATGAACATGCATTCTTTTGAGAAGTAGTAATAATTTCCCCTTGTTTTTTCTTATAAAATCTGCTATTTTAAACATAATTTGATACTTGCTGTCAGACAATTCGTAAATTCCATCTGTTTGTACAGCAGTTCTTACCAAAAATTAATTATGATAGGGGAAAACAAAATGGAAAAACAAATTTCAACAGGTTTAAAAATTTGGCTGTGGGTTGTCATCGTCTTTAACGGACTGGGTGCAATCACTAACTTAACCCAAATAGGACAAAGTCCTCTTGGCTCAATCATCAGCATTCTACTCGAAGCTGCTTTAATTTATTCTTGTGTGCTGATTATGTTCCAGACCAAAAAGCTTGGCTTTAAACTGATGTGTATCGTTGCAGGGGTAAATGCACTGTATGCTGTCGTAAGCGTTATCCTTGTTGCAGTTATAGCCGGTGCTGTTGCGGGAAGCGCTTCCATTGGTCTTGCAAGTGGTTTAGTAGGCGCTGTGTTGGCAGTTGCTTTGGCTGCTATCTGTCCGTTGATTACATATTTCTTAATGAAACCTCAGTGGGATATGTTTGAATAAATTTGCCTGAAAATCCACCCATGAATCAATTTCATTGATTCATGGGTCTTTTTTTGTTCTCCATCTTTTCACTTACAAATTAGTTGAATCTTGAGAGGTTTTGAATGTTTTCATTAACTGCCCCACTGCTGCCATGTCATATATATTATAGTGGTCAAAATAAGCGTAACATATACCAGAATCCGAATAACGCGAAAGGCTGCTGCCGCTTTTGTTTTTTCCGGAACAATCCTTCCGCTGTCAGCTAATCCCACTGCAATATATACAAGACAGATCACAATGTAGCGAAAATCGCTGCTGCATGTATAAGGATATTTTAAAGCAAAGGCAACAAAGCTTGCCAAAAAAGTCCAATAGCCGGTAAGAAAAAAAACTGCCTCGCATACGTTTTGGGCCCCGCCGCTCTTCCACTTTTGAAATTGAGTTATGCAAAACAGAACCGTCGAACAGACAGCCGCCAGAATTGCCAGCACATAGGCAGTCTGACATAGCATAAGGGATATTCCGTTTATTTCCGCAGGATATACCTCTGTAAATAAAGAAGTTTGAAACATAATCACCCAGGTATTATGAATCACATCCCCGCTTAAGGGATGAAAGGGAAAATCAAAATGCCAGTCTGCAAAGGAAGGAATTCCCACCCTCGCCCAAATGCCGTAATTTCCTGTATACATTACCGAAGCCTCCGTTGCAGAGGAAATTCCGGGCTTCACATGAAAACGTATCAGATTTCGAACAATCCAAGACAGGCCCACCGCTCCTGCAGTCAGCCCAAACAAAATATCATTTCTAATACATCGAAAGATAGCCGTTTTATCCTTGGAGCAAATCTTTTCTATGAAATCCATCAGCAAAACAAGACCGATTGGAAATGCAATGACTGCGGTATTGATTTTACACAACATACCAAAACCTATGGCCAACGCCATCCACAATAAATTTTTGAGACTTCTATCCTGAATAAAACACAGTGTAGAAAAAATGCAGCATGCAAGCAGTAACGTTGAGAGCATGTCATTGTTAATACTGCCGGACATAATGGTAAGCGCCGGGTGCATCGACACAAGAAGCAGTCCTGCATAAACTGCCTTTCCTTTGGCGCCTGTCTTTTTCAAAATCCAATAAGTAAGGAGCATAAGCAGTCCCGAATAAAGCAGCGGAAGCACCTGTAAATTTTCGAAAGCCAAGTCCTCCGCCATACCTAACGATGTCAGTAAAATCAGCCATAATCCAGATATTGCATAATGCAGAGGCGGATGGTAATAAGAAAAAAGCTCATAAGGATTCATATCGGGCAGCTTACGGAATTTATAGATATATTCAATATAACCGATGTGTCCGGGATTAATCTGATCCGTGGCAATTCCGGTGTAAACGCCTTCGTCATGCTGCCTTTCGTAAAGACCGGACAAAAGCACATAACAACAGTGAAAAAGCATTCCGGAGAAGATAATTGCAAACACGACTTTTTCTTCCGTCAGCTTTTCTTTTCTGTAGAAATACCAAATAGAAAGCCAAACGCCAAGGGCAATTAAGATGCTGCCGATAAGGATAACGTTTTCGGGAATCGCAGAGGATAAAAAGGTTCCTTGGAATAAGGTCGTAAAAAGGCAGAAGAAAATAATCATCAACATAAGCGCTTGATTGATAGGAATCTTTATCTTGTATAAATTCATGGTATATAATGAAAACCTTTCCTTGAAATGAAATATCAGATAATTATTTACAAAGGTATTGTAGCATAATTTCTTTTTTTTTTGTATAATTTGAATGAATAATGACAAACGAGGTGGAGTAACTTAAAAATGGACAAAAGAAAATTGTTCTCTTTTCTACGGCTTGTCGCCGTAGCACTTATCATAGAGCTGATTATATGTAATTTTTCATCTTGGAAAAGCCTGTTTTACCAAAATCGAATTCTCTTCGAGGATATAACCGTTGAAGGAGGCGCTCCGGCGCAGGAGGGCTTAGACGGATATATCGGGCAATACACTGTCCCAGACGGCACCCTGACTTTGCACATCGCGAAGACGGATACTAAGATACATAATCTTTTTTTTGCATTGGACTTCTCTGAACCGGAACCCGTTTCTTATACGGTAACGCTGACCGATGAAGGAAATTATTATCCTTATACCCTGCCGGAAAAGATACTGATGCCGGGAATCAAAAGGAGTTTTTATACAAATCTCTACCCCGCCGGCAAAACCGGAACGATAGACGTGCAATTCTCTGTTCCAGCCGGAAGCTTTGTCACAATAAACGGAGTCTGCGTCAACGCCCGTATTCCTTTTTTATTCAGTCCCGGAAGATTCCTTCTGCTCTTAGGATTTTTCCTTTTATTTGATTATGCAAGACATGTGGAAAGATGGCAGAGTATCGCGTGTGAAAAAGCAAAAAAACAGTACCTGATTACCACTGTTACCATTTTGCTGTTGATCGGAATGGCATGGACTCTTGCGCATGTCAATCCCATATGCGTTACCTCACCATGGCCTCACCACAAGCAATATCAGGAACTGGTAGAAGTCATGGCGCAGGGGCATCTTTATCTGGACACAGAGCCCTCGGAAGGTCTGGTTAGCGCCGAAAATCCTTATGATACGATCTATCTTCAGGCAAACGGTATTGACTACCTTGCGGACTACGCTTATTATGACGGGAAATATTATGTTTATTTCGGCG
>CAMWJC010000012.1 GCA_947174495.1 uncultured Lachnospiraceae bacterium
CTTTTTTTCTACATGCCTGTTTCAAAGCCTTGTTCCAGGGGGGTGCATTGGGGGTGCATCGTTGAATTGTATCAATTTCGTTGTACCGATGAATCCTTGTCCTTGTGGATACTATCCGGATCGGAACAAATGTCGCTGTACGCCTCATGAAAGGCATAATTATTTGAGTCATCTTTCAGGACCAATTCTGGATCGAATTGACATATGTGTTCCAGTCCGGAAGGTGGAAATTGATCAGCTTCAGTCCGGGGAAAAGGGGATGAGCAGTGAAAGGATGCGTGGGAAGGTTTTGGAGGCAAGAAGATTGCAAAGTGAGCGCTATCAGGGAACTTCATATCATTTTAACGCCGATTTAAAGCCGGGAGATGTGGAAAAATACTGTGTTTTAGGAAAAAAAGAGAAAAAGCTGGTGGAAAAGTTATGGCGATCCATGGATTTCAGTGCAAGAACTTATCACCGCATGTTGAAAACAGCGAGGACCATTGCGGATCTTTCGGGTGGAGGCGATATCAGGGAGGAACACTTGATGCAGGCAGCGTGTTATCGTCCCGGAGATTTGTTGGAAAGGTAACACGAATGAAAGAACAGGAAAAGGCATATCAGTTTTGGATTCATAATTTACCAGGAATAGGAGACAGAACCATTGAAAAACTGATTTGGGAATTTGGAAGTGAGCGGGGAGTTTATAAGGCGGTCAAAAAAGATCTGGGAAAGCAGCTGGATGAAGATAGGAAGAAAGTAGTCAGGAATTTTACAGAAAGCTGGAATCTTCAGGAGGCATATGAAAAGCTTATTGAAAAGGGGATTCGCTTTTTTACCTGTAAGGATCAGGAATATCCCTCCCGCCTTCGGAAGCTGAAGCATCCGCCTTATGGGATTTACTGTATTGGAAATCTTCCGGGGGAAGAAAAGCCGGCAGCCGCCGTGATCGGCGCCAGAGAGTGTTCGGAATATGGAAGCTTTGTAGCAAAAGCATTTTCTGGCAGGATGGCAGAAGCCGGTATATCTGTTATTAGTGGGATGGCACGTGGAATTGATGGGATAGCCCAGCAAGGGGCGATTGACGCCGGCGGGGCAACCTATGCGGTTTTGGGCTGTGGCGTGGATATTTGTTATCCTGCCTCCAATAGAAGACTTTACGAGGAAATTTTAGCAGCAGGAGGTGGAATTTTGTCGGTGTTTACGCCGGGAACGGAGCCTCAAAAAAGAAATTTTCCGGAGAGAAACCGTATTGTAGCGGGACTGTCGGATATTCTTCTGGTAGTGGAAGCAAGGCAGAAAAGCGGTACATGGATTACGGTGGATATGGCGTTGGAACAGGGGAAAAGCGTATATGCTGTGCCGGGGCGACTGACAGATCGGTTAAGTGACGGTTGTAATTTATTGATTCGCCAGGGGGCAGGAATTGCGCTTTCACCGGAGGATTTGATACAGGAAATGAAAATATTGACAAACAGGGAGGGAATGAACCTGCAGGAGAACAAGGGACGAATGGAACAGCAGGAGGTCAAACAGGAAGAAGAAATTTACAAATTCCTGGATTTTTCTCCCCGGACAGCAGATGAACTTTTAAAGCAGATGCGGAAAGCAGGAAAAAATGTGGAACTTTCGGAAGTACTTTCGGAACTTATTTTGCTGTGCATGGAGGGGAAAGCGAGACAGGAAGCCGGATGCTATGTGAGGAGCGGAGCACCTATGAACTGATTAATCATAAGACGGAACGGCTATTCTTTATCTATGCAGGGTTCAGTTATACTTGCGCAAATACAAGCAATGTGTTTTAATTAAAACGTACAGGATTCAGTAAGAAAAGGATGAGGCAATGAATACATTTCTGTATGAGGTAGTCAGTATTGACGGTGATTATGCGCATTTGAAAAGAATAGATATTGTGAGCGACGAGCTAAAGCTGGTGGCACGGGCGCTCCTGCCGCCGGAGATTGCTGAAGGGATAAGGCTTAAATATGAGTGGATGCAGTACGAGATTCTTGAAGATGAGGTAAAGAACAGTGGATTTTCGTTGGTGGAGCTTATTTTGACACTTGCTATTCTGCTGTTTTTGGTATGTGTTATGGTTCCCTTTGCTTTTCGTTACATGGAGAAAAACCGGTTTACTGCGGATGCGCAGATGGTAGATTTGGTTCGTAAATCGGTATCGGTGGCATTAGCGGATCCCCGGCTTGCAGATATGGAGAATTCCGGGCGTCCCAAACCGGGTTCGGTACTCAGAATGGATCGGCCGGAGGATTTTCAGGGTGTATTTGGAGAGATGGTAGCGCATAAGTTGGGATATGACAGCGCAGAGAAGATGACGGCACAGGATGAAGGGATTATTTCCCAGCTTAAAATGGGAGATGCCGCCTTAATCACGATACGGATCAATAAAGATGGAAGCTGCGGATCGGCAATGGTCTTTTCCGATAAGGGTGATATCCTGCTTACAGTGAAATGAAGCATATGAGGAGGATATATGGAAAAGGTTGTGGCCTATATATGGGCATTTATATTTGGAACAGTGATTGGAAGTTTTTTGAATGTGTGTATTTACAGAATCCCCAAAGGAGAGGAAATCGTTAGAACTCCATCGCATTGTCCGAATTGCGGGACAGCATTGAAGTGGTATGAGTTGATACCGATCGTGAGTTTTCTGCTTCAGAAGGGAAGGTGTCGTAAATGTAAGGAAAGAATATCGCTGCAATATCCGGTGGTGGAATTTACTAACGGTTTTTTTTATCTCTGGATTCTTTACAGGATGGGATATGGGACGCTTGGCATCTTGTATTGTCTGTGTGTTTCAGCACTTATTGTTATTGCAGTGATCGACTGGAGAACTTTTGAGATTCCGCCGGGCTGCAATTTTTTTATTGGAGGATTGGGAGCAGTAAGGCTTTTACTGGATTTCTCCGGCTGGAGAGAGCAGATAATAGGTCTGTTTGCAGTTAGCGGGATTTTTTTACTGATTTACCTTTTTACAAAGGGAAAGGGAATCGGTGGTGGTGATATTAAACTGATGGCAGCGGCCGGATTTCTGATAGGCTGGAAGAACATACTGCTTGCGTTGGCAATTGGCTCCATAGCAGGATCTGTAATCCATATTACCTTGATGAAGCTAAAAAATAAAAATCGTATCTTAGCATTTGGACCGTATTTGGCATTGGGAATCTTTTGCGCAATGCTTTATGGAGAAGAACTGATTAAGTGGTATTTAAGATTTTGCGGTTTTTAAACCGAAGGTAAAATTCTATACGTATAGTATTAGGAAGAAATCCATATCCTGTGATATGGATTTTTGTTTTGGACTTTTTTATTTTGTACTTGCAAGAGAGAAAAAAGTGGTGTATAGTTTAGCGCGGGTTGTTCGCTTGGCGGACAGGGGAAATAGTAGAAAAGGGGAATGGTAATTCATATGGCAAAATATCTTGTAATTGTGGAGTCACCTGCCAAAGTAAAGACAATTAAAAAGTTTTTGGGCGAAAATTATGAAGTGGCTGCAAGTAACGGTCATGTCAGGGATCTTCCAAAAAGTCAACTGGGGATTGATGTGGAGAATGATTATGAGCCCAAATATATTACAATTCGTGGCAAGGGTGATATCTTGGCAACTTTACGTAAAGCGGTAAAGAAGGCTGAAAAAATTTATCTAGCAACGGACCCTGACCGTGAGGGAGAAGCAATATCCTGGCATCTTCTAAAGGCACTGAAATTGGAAGATAAAAAGGTTTATCGTATTACTTTTAATGAAATAACCAAAAATGCGGTAAAGGAATCTTTGAAGAATGCCCGTGAGATTGATTTGAATTTGGTGAATGCCCAGCAGACAAGGCGTATTCTGGATAGAATGGTGGGCTATCGGATATCTCCGGTTTTGTGGGCAAAAGTAAAAAGAGGCTTGAGTGCCGGGCGTGTTCAGTCAGTTGCATTACGAATCATATGTGACAGAGAGGATGAGATCAACAGTTTTATACCGGAAGAATACTGGACGCTGGAGGCATTCTTTGATCTCTCCGGAGAGAAAAAGCCACTGACAGCTAAATATTACGGAAAGAAAGAAAAAAAGGTATCGATTAACTCCAAAGAGGAGATGGATGCCCTTGTGAATGAAATAGAGAAGTCGGATTTTTATGTACATGAGGTGAAAAAGGGAGAGAGGATGAAAAAGGCGCCTCTTCCGTTTACTACTTCCACTTTGCAGCAGGAAGCCAGTAAGGTGTTGAATTTCTCGACTCAGAAAACCATGCGCTTGGCGCAGCAGTTGTATGAAGGAATTGAGATCAAAGGAAACGGAACAGTAGGTATTATCACCTATCTTCGTACAGACTCCACCAGAGTATCAGAAGAGGCGGAGAACGCTGCTGCTTCGTATATCACAAAAACCTACGGAGAGGCGTATGCTGCAGGTAGAACAGGCACTGCCAAAGCAGAACGTAAAATCCAGGATGCTCATGAGGCGATTCGTCCTACGGATATTGCAAGGACACCACTGGAACTGAAGGATTCCTTATCCAGAGATCAATTCAGATTGTATCAGCTGATCTGGAAGCGTTTTACAGCCAGCAGAATGCAGGCTGCCAAATATGAGACTACATCTATCAAAATTGATGCGGGTGAGCATCGTTTTACCGTGGCAGCATCGAGACTTTTGTTTGATGGATTTATGAGTGTTTATACTCAGGAGGGGGATAAAGAAGAGGAAAATACGTTGGTACGTGGTGTAGAGGCAGGAGAAAAGCTTACGCTTAAGGATCTGGACGCAAAGCAGCATTTTACACAGCCTGCTCCCCATTATACAGAAGCATCATTAGTGCATGCACTTGAGGAATTAGGGATTGGGCGTCCCAGTACTTATGCACCAACCATAACCACAATCCTTGCAAGAAGGTATGTGGCAAAGGAAAATAAGAATTTATATGTGACAGAGCTTGGAGAAGTGGTCAATAACATGATGAAGGATGCCTTTCCGAGCATTGTGGATGTGAATTTTACTGCGAATATGGAAGCTTTGCTTGATGGTGTGGAGGAAGGAAGCGTTAATTGGAAAACCATTGTTTCCAATTTTTACCCGGATTTGGATGAGGCGGTAAAAATAGCAGAAAAGGAACTGGAAGAGGTAGATATTGCAGATGAGGTATCCGATGAGATTTGTGAGCTTTGCGGCAGACAGATGGTGATCAAATACGGACCTCACGGAAGATTTCTGGCATGTCCCGGGTTCCCTGAGTGCAGGAATACAAAGCCTTATTTTGAAAAGATTGGAGTGGCTTGCCCATCCTGCGGAAAAGACATTGTTCTGAAAAAGACAAAAAAAGGTCGAAAATATTACGGATGTGTGGGAAATCCGGAATGTGATTTCATGGTGTGGCAGAAACCATCAGGCAATAAATGTCCCAGATGCGGATCTATGCTTTTATTCAAAGGAAACAGACTGGCCTGTATGAATGAAAATTGTGGTTATGTAGGAAATATTCCGGAAATTGGAAATAATTCAGAAAATTTAAGTTAATATTTGCAATTATATGGAAATTACCCTTCTGGCGTTGAAATTGCCTAAATCATGTGTTACAATAGGAAAAACAAGTTCAGGCAGGAGGGATACTATGGGTAGTGTGCAGCTACTGGATAAAACCAGAAAGATTGGAAAGCTTTTGCATAATAACAATTCCAGCAAGGTTGTATTTAATGATATCTGCTCTGTTTTGTGTGAAATTTTGTCCTCCAATGTGCTTGTGATCAGCAGGAAAGGAAAGGTTCTTGGAGTGGGTGACTGTAAAGGAGTGGATTCCATTACAGAGCTTATTGTGGATCAGGTAGGAGGCTTTATTGACGGAATGCTGAATGAGAGACTTCTTTCCGTACTTTCCACCAAAGAAAATGTCAATCTGGAAACGCTGGGGTTTGAGAATGGAGAAGTCAGAAGGTTTCAGGCGATTATTACACCCATTGAAATTGCCGGCGAAAGACTGGGAACTTTGTTTATTTACAAATGTGCACAGCAGTATGATATTGACGATATTATTTTGTGTGAATATGGCACTACGGTGGTAGGGTTGGAGATGCTCAGGGCAGTCAATGAAGAAAATGCCGAGGAAAGTCGAAAACTGGCAGTGATCAAGTCGGCAATCGGCACCCTGTCTTATTCGGAGATGGAAGCAGTAGTGCACATTTTTGAAGAGTTAAATGGCATGGAAGGAATTTTGGTAGCAAGCAAGATTGCAGACAGAGTAGGGATTACCCGTTCCGTCATTGTGAATGCGCTCCGTAAATTTGAAAGTGCCGGAGTAATCGAATCCAGATCATCAGGAATGAAGGGAACCTACATAAAAGTATTAAATGATATGGTTTTTGATGAAGTGGAAAAACTCAAAAAAGAAAATATGAAATAGCAATTGAAAATAAAAAGATAAAGGATTATCGAAAGGTAAAAGGATTTATGAAATTTTCATAGTCCTTTTTCCTTTTTGAGGAATAGATTTTGTATAGATTTTTTGCGTACAATTTGTAAAAAAACCTTGTCTTTTCATTCAAATAATCTATAATGTAATAAGGTGGGCATTGTATGGGCGCAAGGAATTTAGTTTAACTAATTGCGGCATCACCGAAGATTACAGAAAGGGGCTGTAAAATGTTTAACAGTAATGTTTTTGACTATGTGGATGTGCTGGGTAAGGCAGCTGACGCAGCATGGCAGAGAAATGAGATCCTTGCTCATAATATGGCAAATGTCAACACACCGGGATACAAGAGACAGGATATTGATTTTGAATCCCAGCTTCGTCGTGCACTTGGAAATTCCCGTTATGAGACGGTGGATGCCAAAGTAGCGCATGTGACCAATACGGAGTTAACGCCAAGGATTTATACGGATATGGCGAATTTTTCATACCGGCTTGACGGAAACAATGTGGATATTGATACGGAAGGCGTTGAGATTGCTTCCAATCAGATTAAATATAACGGCCTGGTTGCCAGCTACAATCAGGAATTTGCTAATTTGAAGATGGTACTTAAGTAGGGGAGGTTTTGATATGAGTATCTTTAATTCTTTTAATATTAACGCATCTGGTATGACAGCAGAACGTTATCGTATGGATATTATTGCCGAGAACGTGGCAAATCAGAATACCACCAGAACAGCAGATGGAACTCCTTACCGCCGCAAAGTGGTAACCTTCGAGGAGAGAGGGCAAAGAGTTGGGAGCTTTAGCAGTTATCTGGGGCATGCCAGCAGCGCCTATAAAGGGAAGGGCGTCAGAGTAGGAAAAGTCATGGAGGATAACTGGACGCAGATGAATATGGTCTATGATCCTTCCCATCCGGATGCGGACGAGAATGGTTATGTTCTTTATCCCAATGTAAACATCGTTACGGAGATGACAAACCTGATCGATGCAAGCCGTTCCTATGAGGCCAATGCAACAGCATTTAATGCAAGCAAGAGCATTGCAATGAAGGGACTGGAAATGGCCGGCGGGGCACAATAATTAGAAAGGCGGATACATAAGTGGACATTTCATCTTTTTATAATATTTCCTCTGGTGCAGTGAGAGAAGCAATTGAGAATTCACCGCTTGCTTCTCATGAATCAAAGGGGGAATTTGCGGATTTATTTGACAAGGCAATTGAAAATCTTAATACTACAAACTCCTATCTTTCCGATGCAGAAAATGAAGAACTGAGGTGGGCGCTTGGGGAGACGGAAAATACCCATGAACTTTCCATAGCCCTTCAAAAAGCCTCTACAGCATTGCAGTATACGGTTGCAGTAAGGGACAAATTGCTGGAAGCATACCGTGAAATTATGCAGATGCAGATTTAATAATTGAGGCTATAACAGGAGAAAGTCATATCATGGCAGACAGATTGAAGGAACTATTAAACAAGATTCTCGAATGGTGGAATAAATTTTCCGCGAAACAGAAAACGTTTATTATATCAGCGGGGGCAGGAATTATACTTGCTCTTGCTGTTTTGGTTACAATCTTTACGCGCCCCCGGTACGTACTGCTTTTAAACTGCGATTCGCAAAAGCAGGCGGCGGAGGTCACGGAGTTACTTGACGGCGAAAATCTAACTTACACCATATCAGATGACGCCTATCAGATCAGGATTAAGAAGGAGCAGCAGGCGCAGGCAAGCATGCTTCTTGCCCAAAATGATATTCAGTCTTCTCCGTATACGATTGACAATGTTACGGAAGGCGGATTTTCCACAACGGAAGCTGATAAACAGAGACGATACGAGGTTTATTTGCAGGAACGGATGGCAAATGACATACTGACAGTGTTTGAACAGGTCAAACATGCTGTTGTGGAGTATCACATACCAGAGCAGAATGGAACCTTGATTGCATCAAGGGAAGACTCATTTATCACGATAGTTTTGACACTGAAGGAGGAAATGTCGTCGGAGACTGCGGCAGGAATTGCTAAGCTGGCTTCTGTGGCAATGGGAAATAAAACTACTGAAAATGTAGTGATCATGGACAGCTTGGGAAATACGCTTTATTGTGGAGATGACGACTATAGTGCAAGCGGAACGGCAAGTAGCCAGCTCAGTGTAAAATCTCAGTGGGAATCGAAGGTTAAAAGTGAGGTCAGACAGGTACTTCTTGGGACGAATGAATTTGACAGAGTGGAAGTAGCGGCAAATCTGGTAGTCGATTTTTCTTCTTCCAAAGTGAGAGAACATGAGTATTATGTGGAAGGTGACAATACCCAGGGGTATTTGTCTTCTAGCAGAACTTATAGTTCGTCAGCGGAAAACGGAAACGGTGAGGTTCCCGGAACCGACGCGAATGGTGAGCCAGAGTACGTATACCAAGATTACGGTAACAGCAGCTCCGAGCAAGAAGAGGAAGAGTTAAAGTATCTTCCAAATGAGAGAATTACAGACAAGGATGTAGCTCCCGGAGTAGTTGATTATTCACAGTCCAGTATCTCGTTGGCAGCAACGACCTTGAATTTGGTCAGAGAGGAAGATGTCCGTGCTCAGGGACTTTTAGATGGGGGCGTGACATGGGATGAATATAAGCTTGCCAATGCGGGGCGGACGCAGATAGAGGTATCTGAGGATCTGTATAACGTGGTTTCTAAAGCCACCGGATTTCCTGTTGGTAATATTGCCATTGTGGCATATTCGGAAAACGTGTTCTTTGATAGAGAAGGCTTGAATATATCCGGATCTGATATTATGCAGATCATTTTAATCGTGATTATTTTGGCACTTCTTGCATTTGTAGTTCTTCGCAGTATGCGTTCCGACAGGCAGTCGGATCAACCCGAAGAACTTTCCGTGGAAACGCTGCTTCAGTCTCAGCCAGAGCTGGAACTTGAAGATATTGGTGTGGAAACCATATCGGAGACCAGAAGGCTGATTGAGAAGTTTGTGGATGAAAATCCGGAAGCAGTGGCTAATTTGCTGCGCAACTGGCTTAATGAGGAGTAAAGTGTGAAATGGTCTCTTATAAATTGAGTATAAATAAAAATAGTTTTGTATAAGGGAAAGAGAGCATAGAAATACAAATATACGGTTTGGAGGGAATAGGGTATGCCCAGAAATGCCGACGACAGAATAAGCGGACTTCAAAAGGCATCAATTCTTTTGATCGCGCTGGGGCCGGAAAAATCGGCTATGATTTTTAAGCATTTGAAGGAAGAAGAAATTGAAGAACTGACATTAGAGATTGCCAATACACGAAGCATCACACCTCAGGTTAAAGATGAAGTGATTGATGAGTTTTATCAGGTGTGCCTTGCACAGCAATACATAGCAGAAGGTGGAATTAATTATGCAAAAGAGCTTCTTGAAAAGGCTCTTGGTGCGGAAAAGGCAATGGATGTAATCGGAAAATTGACGGCATCGCTGCAGGTTAAGCCGTTTGAGTTTGTGAGAAAGACGGAAGCCTCTCAGTTGCTTAACTTTATCCAGGATGAGCATCCGCAGACTATAGCGCTGATTTTATCCTATTTGCCACTTGCACAGTCAGCCTCGATTGTTGCTTCTCTGCCACCGGAACGGCAGGCGGATGTGGCAAAGCGTATTGCACTTATGGACCGGACCAGTCCGGATGTAGTGAAAGAGGTGGAAAAGGTTTTGGAATCCAAGCTGGCGTCTCTGGTGAACCAGGATTACACCATTATTGGTGGTGTGGATGCAGTTGTAGACATTTTGAATACGGTAGACCGCAGTACAGAAAAGCATATTATGGAAACATTGGAAATAGAAGAACCCGAGCTTGCAGACGAGATCAGAAAGAAAATGTTCGTATTCGAGGATATTTTGCTGCTTGATGACCGTGCAATTCAGCGAGTACTCCGTGATGTGGATAATAATGACCTTGCAATGGCGCTTAAGAGTGCCAATGAACAGGTACAGAATGCAATCTTTAATAACATGTCCAAGCGTCTGGCGGTTATGATCAAAGAGGATATGGAATTTATGGGCCCGGTACGTATGAAGGATGTGGAAGAGGCACAGCAGAAGATTGTAAATATTATCAGAAAACTGGAGGATTCAGGTGAGATTGTCATTTCCAGAGGTGGAGGTGACGAGATCGTTGTTTAATAATCTATATAAGGCGGACTGGGTGGTAGTAAATGATGATGCCAGAATTATAGACTCCAACAAACTGATGGAGCAAAAACTTCAGAAGGCGGCAAAGTCAGGGAATTACCACGTACAGGAATCGGATGACGAAGAAAATGAGGGCTTTTATGAGGGAATTTCGGCGGACGCAGTAGATACATTGCTTGATCCGGAGGGTGAGGGCGCAATATTGAAAAGCGCTTCCGCAGAAGAACTTGAAAGAATAAAGCAGGAATTGGAAGAAGCAAAAGCGGAGCTTTCCAGAGTGCAGGATGAGGCACAGCATCTCCTGGATAAGGCGCAGTCAGAAATTGAAGTTATGAAAAGCCGCACTCAGAAGGAAGCAGAAGAGAAGGGATATCAGGAGGGTTACAGACAGGGGATGAATGAGGTTCAGGCACTACGGGAAGAGTGTCTGGCAAGAGAACAACAGCTTGAAGCTGAATATACCCGGAGAGTTCAGGAACTGGAACCGGAATTCGTGGAGAATCTTACTAGAATATATGAGCATATATTTAAAGTGGATCTGAGTGAATACCATCAGTTGGTGGTTACACTTCTTACGGATGCTATGCAGAAAGCAGATGCATCAGGCAATATCATTGTACACGTGGCAAAAGAAGATTATGGAACAGTGAGCGAGGCTAAGGAAGAAATTCTTGAAAAGACAGGAACGATGGCAGAACGGCTGGATATTATTCCAGATATGACGCTGGCGCCTTCTCAGTGTATGATAGAAACAGAAGGTGGAATCTATGATTGCTCGCTAGGTACGGAGCTTAGTGAGCTCACCAGGAAATTGGTACTGCTTTCTTATAAAGGTGGAGAATAAGTTGCTGGGGTCGAAAATTAACTTTTTAAAATATGATAGCGTAATGGAAGAAACTTTCTTTAAATTGAAGGGGAAGGTTATCAATGTAATTGGACTTACCATTGAGTCAGCAGGCCCTGGTGCAAAGCTGGGAGATATTTGCATGATTTATCCAGGAGCCGGGGAGGGCAGTCTTCCTCCTACTCCGGCAGAGGTGGTGGGATTTAAGGAGGGAAAGACTCTTCTGATGCCCTATCAGGCCGTGGAGGGAATTGGACCAGGAAGCAGCGTAGAAAATACAGGAGCACCGCTTGCCGTGCGTGTGGATGACAGTCTCCTTGGACATACTCTCGATGGTTTTGGAAGACCGACAGAGGATAATTTTATTCCCGGCGGTAAAATGTATTCGGTTGAAGCAAGCCCACCGGACCCCATGAGTCGTAAAATCATAAGCGATGTTTTGACTCTTGGCGTAAAGGCGGTAGATGGCCTGATCACTATTGGAAAAGGCCAGAGAATTGGTATATTTGCCGGGTCAGGCGTGGGAAAGTCCACATTGATGGGTATGTTTGCGCGAAATACGAAGGCAGACATTAATGTGATTGCACTGATTGGAGAGCGCGGAAGAGAAGTAAGAGAGTTTATAGAAAGAGATTTAGGTCCGGAGGGAATGAAAAGGTCTGTGGTGGTGATTGCTACTTCGGATAAACCGGCACTGGAGCGTAAAAAGGCAGCGCAGACAGCTACAGCTATTGCAGAGTATTTTCGTGATCAGGGCAAGGATGTACTTCTTATGATGGACAATTTGACTCGTTTTTCCATGGCACAGCGAGAAATTGGGCTTGCCAGTGGGGAACCGCCGGTATCCAGAGGTTATCCGCCCAGCGTGTACTCAGAGATGCCGAAGCTTCTGGAACGTGCAGGCTGTTCGGACAGAGGGTCCATTACAGGTTTGTATGCGGTTCTTGTAGATGGAGATGATTTTAACGAACCGATTACGGATACCGCAAGAAGTATTTTGGATGGTCATATCATGCTGAATCGGAAGCTTGCACACAAAAACCATTATCCGGCAGTTGACGTATTACAGAGTATTTCCAGATGTATGGGGCAGGTTGCCAGCAGAGAGCACAAGCTTTATGCTGGAAAACTCAAAAATGTACTTGCTACCTATAATGAAGCGGAGGATCTGATCAATATAGGCGCTTACAAGAGCGGAAGCAATCCGGGAATTGATTATGCAATACAAAAGATCCAGGAAGTCAATGAGTTCCTGATGCAAGATGTTAATGATAAGTTTACTTTCGAGGAAACACTGGAACTTTTGAAAGGTATTTTTGAAGGGGCTCCCGGAAACTGACAGGCTGGAATGGAGCGATAAATGGCAAAATTTATTTATCGAATGCAGAGTATACTTGAAATCAAACTCAAGATGGAAGATCAGGCAAGAACAGAATTTGCTACTGCCAAGATGCATCTTGATGAGGAGGAAGAGAAACTTCAGTATTTAAAAGACAGAAAGACTGGTTATGAGCAGCTGGGAAGAGAGCTTCGAAAGGATGGTCTGAAGGTTTTCGAAATTATTGAAAATAAAGAAGCAATTGACCGAATGGAGGAATTCATTCTACTTCAAATGGAGAATGTGAGAAGGGCAGAGCGACAGCTTGATGAGGCACGGTTACGGCTTCAGGAAGCTATGCAAGAAAGTAAAACCCATGAGAAACTGCGTGAAAAGGCATTTGACGAGTTTATTCACGAAGAAAATGCCAGAGAAGCAAAGGAAGTGGATGAACTTACCAGCTATACGCACAGCAGGAGATCATAGCATAAAGTATACGTGCACACGGTACGTATAAGAAAGAGTGGAACTGAAACGATGCCAATAGATGAAGGACTTACGCCTGAAGATGCAAAACTAGAAAAACAGCGTCTTAAGGAAGAAAAGAAAAAATTAAAAGAAGAGCAGAAGGCACAGCGCAAGGAAGCTAAGGCGAGAGCAAAGGAAATTGCACAAAGACAAGCAGATATTTCTGATGAAGAAGAAGCAAATACCGGTTCAGTGTTTTTGGTTACGTTTGTGATCGTGCTGATTTGGATTGCGATTCTATGTCTGGTAGTGAAGCTTGATTTTGGTGGTTTTGGAAGCAATGTTCTGACTCCGATTCTAAAAGATGTGCCGGTTCTGAATCTGATCCTTCCGGGTAATACGGATGTTGCAGTGGATGAGGAAGAGAGTGAAGCCTATGGAGGCTATAACAATCTGCGTGAAGCGGTGGATTATATTAAGGAACTGGAACTTGAACTTGAAAGGGCAAAGTCTGCAGAGACAGACAGTTCCGATGAGGTAGCGCAGCTTCGGGCAGAGGTGGAACGTCTGAAGACCTTTGAAGACAGTCAGGTGGAATTCCAGAGGATTAAGACAGAATTTTATGAGGAAGTTGTCTATGCGGATAAAGGACCGGGAATCGAGGAATATCGGAAATATTATGAGGGAGTCGATCCGGCCACTGCAGAGTATTTGTATAAACAGGTAGTCCAGGAGATCGAGGAAAGTGATGAGATCAAGGATTATGCCAAGGCATATTCGGAAATGAAGCCCAAGGCGGCTGCAGCGATTTTTGAGGATATGACGGATAATCTGGAACTGGCAGCAAGAATACTGGGTGTAATGGAAGCAGATGACAGAGGAAAGATTTTGGGAGTTATGGATTCTGAAATAGCAGCAAGAATTACCAAAATTATGGACCCTGAGTCTTAAGAAATCTGTACCTTAAACCGATATAGATTTTGTACCTTGAAAAAGAGCTTATACAGCTTATAAAGAATGGAGGAATGTGAATGACGAGCACACCTGTAAAGAGCGTGGATGCCCTGATGAATTTTGTGGGCACAAAGAACCTCACACAAGCGGGTGGTACGAACCAGACAGGTAGTTTTGGCGATCTGATGTCAAAGACTACAAGCGGCGGAAAAGATTTATCCTCTCAGAGACAGGGAGAAACATCTAAGGTAAGTCCGAAAGATACAGCAGCCCGGGATATGCAGCAAAGTCGCACCGATGTTGTGAAACCGGCAGAAAATGTGGAAAAGCCGGCTAGCACTGTGGAAACGACGAATGCGGATACACAGTCAGAGCAGATGGAAGCTGTTTCCGAAGCAGGAGAGGAGATCGTAAAGGATATCGCTGAGGAGCTTGGAGTTTCCGAGGAGGATGTGATCAGAGCAATGGAAGAGCTTGGTCTTTCCTTTTATCAACTTTTTGATCCCGCTAATTTGACACAGCTTGTTCTGAATATTTCGGGAGAACAGGATACAGCAGCACTCCTTACTGACGAAGGGCTTTTTGCAAAACTGCAGGATGTTTTGAAAGCTGCAGGCGATATTTCTGACAATCTGGCAGAAAAGCTGGATATTCAGCCGGAAGAGATGCAGAAGGTACTTGAACAGCTTCAGGCAGAACAGGACAATATGGCAGCAGCCCCGCAGGAGGTTATGGAAGAGAAAGCAGAAGAAGATACACCTAAGATTACCATAGAAGTAAAGGTGAATGGTGAGACAGTAAAGCTTTCTGCTGACGAAAACGGAAATGTTGACAAGACCATCGGAACCGTATCACAAAAAGCAGATGAAACAACCGCAAAGCCTGAGAACCAGAAACAGGGAAGCGGAGAGATGAAAGGCAAGTCTGAAGGGAATGAGCACGGTAATGCTTTATTTGACACAGCGCTTCAGGACAGAGTGGAGGTTCAGGAGGCAGATGTACCCCAGCAGACACAAGGCTTTTTCAGTGAACAGACACAGGATATCATGAATCAGATCATGGATTACATGAAGATTCAGTTAAAACCTGATATGAATCAGCTTGAAATGCAGCTTCATCCTGCAAGTCTTGGAAATGTACAGATTCAGATTACTTCAAGAGGCGGAGAAGTGACAGCACAGTTCCATGTACAAAATGAAACTGTTAAGGCAGCTATTGAGAGCCAGATCGTGGAATTAAAAGAAAGCTTAAAAGATCAGGGCGTGAAGGTAGAAGCCGTTCAGGTTATGGTGGAAAGCCATGGGTTTGAAAGTAATCTCTGGCAGGGACAGAGCGGAGAACAAAATGCCACATCCCAGAATGGAAAGAGAACGCCAAGAAGAATCAATTTGAATGAGCTTGACGATCTTTTTGAAGAAGAAGCCAGTGAAGAAGAAATTTTAAATGCCCGGGTAATGGAAATGAACGGGACCACAGTAGATTATACGGCATAAAATGTGCTAAAGCATAGGGCAGTATAATGCACAGCACGGAAGGGAGATTAAATGTCAGTTGGTGTAGTAGTAAAAGACGGACAAATCGTTGAGACAGCAGCAGAAAGTTCCGTAAAGAAGGCAGCTCCTAGCAATGGAATGGATAAGGATGCTTTCCTGCAGCTTTTAGTAGCTCAGATGAAGTATCAGGACCCCTTGGAGCCTACTTCCAATACAGAGTATATTTCACAGTATGCAACCTTTTCACAGGTGGAGCAGATACAGAATATGGCAGCAACCATGGAGCTTACCAGAGCATCTTCTATGGTAGGAAAACTGGTTGAAGTGAGGACCACAGACTCTAACGGAGATACCAAAACAGTACAGGGTAAAGTGGAATATGTATCCTATGAAAACAATAAGGCATATGTTTCCATTAACGGACAGCTTTATTCGGCGGATGACGTGTCGTCAGTTGTTGACGAATCTTATCAGACAGCGCTTGACCTTGCAGTTTCCTTTACAAGAGCAGTGAATCAGCTTCCCGTACTTGAGTATCTGACCACAGATGACAAAGAAGCAGTTGAAACCTTACAGAAGGGCTTTAACAGTATGAATGCATATCAGCAGTCATTTATTTCAGAGGAAACGATTAAGAAGCTTCAGAAGTATGTGGAACAGATGGCGAAGCTTGTGGAAGCCGAAGAAAAGAAGAATGGTGAAACAGAAAAAGAAGATGGGGAAAACACCGAGACCACGGAAGGGACAGAAGGTGTAGAAAATGAAGGTACAGAATAATTCATTTCTTTCAATTGAACAGCTCCAGGATCAGTATTTAAATGCCGGAAGGAATCCGGTTCCTGTGAAAACCTCCGGAGGAAAAAGTTTTCAAGAAATCTTAGAAAACAGCCGGACAAAAGGAGCAGGAGAGGTGCGGTTTTCCAAGCATGCGGCAGGAAGACTGGCAGATCGGAACATTGAACTGACTGAAAGCCAGATGGATAGGCTTAAGGAAGGCGCACAACGTGCAGGAGCAAAGGGAATCAAAGAATCGCTGGTCATTGTGGATCAACTGGCTTTTATTGTGAATATTCCAAACAATACAGTGGTAACAGCCATGAATAGACAGGACGCAGCAGAAAACGTATTTACTAACATTGACGGAGCCGTAATTATATAGCCGGACCTTTAGGAGGCTTAACGTTCCCGAATGACAGACGGAACAGATACGGCACAGAATTTAAGGAGGTCATTTCACTATGATGAGATCATTATTTTCTGGTGTAGCAGGTCTTCGGACACACCAGACCAGGATGGACGTTATTGGTAACAACATTGCAAACGTAAACACTACATCTTATAAGTCACAGTCCATGACGTTCAGTGACTTGATGTATCAGACCACGCAGGCAGCATCCGGTGCCAATGCAGCAACCGGAGTAGGCGGTATCAACGCAAGACAGATCGGTCTCGGTGCTAAAACCAGTGCCATTAAAACTGCAATTTCACAGCCCGGTTCCTATCAGACAACTAATGATGGTTTTGACCTGATGATTACCGGAGATGCATTCTTTATTGTTGGAAATGGTACAGTTTCCCAAAAGCAGTTCACCAGAGACGGTTCTTTCTATATTGATGGAGCAGGCAACCTTGCGATGACCAGTACCGGTTATAATGTATTTGGCTGGGGAGTAGATCCCATGGACCCAACTTCCATTAAGCAGGATACGGTACAGCCGCTTCGTCTGATGATACCGGAGAATATGGTATCCTCTCCGGAAGCAACCACGCGTGCAACGGTAGGCGGTGTAGTGGATAAATTTGATACCGATGTAACCGGTTCCGGAAGAGTTATGGATCTGGAGTTTTATGATAATGAAGGTTATAAGTACACGGCAAGATTGAACGTTAAAGCAAAAGATGTTGATAATGGTGAGTATACAGTTGAACTTGTGCATATCATGGATTCGAAGGGCAGTAGGTATAGAGCTGATGGTAAAACACTTTTGACTGAGGGAGCTACGTTTGGTGGTAAAGCGGCAGGTCAGCCGGTTGATTTGAAATATGATAAGGGAACCGGAAAATTCCAATATGTAGGCGCTGATGGTAATTCAACAGTTGAGCTTGCGTTTACAGGAGAGGGTAATGAACATTTTATTCCTGTTATTCCTAATGAACCCGATACTAAAAGCATAACGATTGACTTTTCCAATACATCCAATTACAATGCCAGTGGTGTTTCCACTATGAGCGTTGAAAAGGGTGGTCAGGGCACAAACGGCGTTGTGGGAACAGGACGTGCGATGGGTGAACTTAGCGGTTTCAATATTCAGAAGGATGGTAAGATTTACGCAACCTATGATAATGGTCAGGAGAAGCTGCTTGGACAGATTGCAGTGGCAACTTTTGCCAATCCTTCCGGTCTTTCCAAGGAAGGTGACAATCTGTACACAGCAACCATGAACTCTGGTGAGTTTAATGGAATTGGGGAAGATATTTCCAAGAGTGGTTACATGACCTCCGGCGTACTGGAGATGAGTAACGTAGACCTGGCTGCAGAGTTTACAGAGATGATCACTACCCAGAGAGGTTTCCAGGCAAACAGCCGTATTATCACGGTTTCAGATACATTGCTTGAGGAACTTACCAATCTGAAGAGATAATGATTGGTGATTTTTAAGAAGAATAAAGCTGATATAAGTTCATAAGGCAGAGGGAATCCGGGCAGACCGGATTCCCTTTAGCCGTTTCGCCATGCTATAAATAACCATGCTATAAATAGCAATGCTATTCATAGCACTGCTATAAATACAGGATGGGAGAAAATATGATTGAATTGACAAAATTAAACGGGAATAAGATTTTAGTAAACCCGGATCTGATGGAACTGGTGGAGGAGACACCCGATACGGTGATTGCTTTTACCACCGGAAGAAAAATAATTGTAAAAGAAAGTAGACAAGAGATAAAAAATCTTGTAAAATCGTATAGAAAGGATATTTTTGCGGATTAACGTAAAAAAGGGTGGAAGTTGTGGATTTAGCGTCGATTTTAGGTGTTCTACTTTGTTTTGCCATGTTTGTATATGGCGTTATTGACAATGCTGGTATTGCTAACGTAGATCGTTATCTGGATTTCCCATCGGCAATTATTACTTTTGGAGGTGCATTTTTTGCAATCCTGGCATCGAATTCTCTTGCAGATTATATAGGAGGTTTGAAAAGCATTATGCTTATTTTCAAATCCTCTGCTTCAGATGTGAAAGGGATGATTCAGAAAATTATTGAGCTGTCAAATGTTGCCAGAAAGGAAGGTCTTCTTTCTCTGGAAGAGGCGGCTGGTGATCTGGACGATGAGTTCATGAAAAAGGGTATCCTTCTGATCGTGGATGGTACAGATCCGGAGCTTGTCCGGGGAATTATGGAGACAGAGTTGGTCAGCATCGAAGACAGGCACAGTACCAGGATTAAATTCTGGGAGGACTTGGGATCTATGGGTCCTGCCTGGGGTATGATCGGTACACTGGTAGGTCTGGTAAACATGCTTTACGAGATGGATGATCCTTCCAGTATCGGCCCTTCCATGGCAGTTGCACTGATTACGACCCTGTATGGTTCCTTGCTTGCAAACTGGATCTGTGCACCGGTTGCGGCCAAGTTGAAGTCAAATAACGCCAACGAGATTCTGGTGAAATCGATTATGATTGAAGGTCTTTTGTCCATTCAGGCAGGAGAAAATCCCAGAGTCATAGAAGAAAAACTGAAATCCTTCCTGGCGCCCAAAGATCGGGTAAGCGCAGGTGACGGAGGTGAAGAAGAGAATGGCTAAAAGGAAACCGCCCGAGCCGCCCCCAGGCGCTCCGGCATGGCAGGCTACCTTTGCGGATCTGATGAACCTGCTTCTTTGCTTTTTCGTTATGCTTTTTTCTATGTCTAGCATTGATGCACAGAAGTTTGAACTTATGGCGGCATCTTTTAATCAGACCTTCAGCATTTTTGAGGCTGGCGCAACGGCTATTGGTGAAGGAGTGTTGATTAGTAACGGTGTAAGCCAACTTAATGAGTTGGATAATTATATTAACAGCACAGGAAAAGATAATGATGGTGATACGATCCCGGAGAACCTGGAATCCGCTACGCAGATTATGGAGGAAGCTAAGTTAAAGGAATCGGAGGAACTTGCAGAAAAAATTGAAGAAGCATTAAATGAAAAGAAGCTTGACAAGGAAATTGATATAGAATTTACGGCGCAGTATGTGCAGCTTACTTTAAACGGTGCTCTGCTTTTTGATTCGGGAAGTGTTGTGATTAAAGAGGAAGCGATGCCCCTAATGAATCAGCTTGGAATTATTCTTGAAAGGTTTTCGGAAGGAACCATCGAGATTGAGGGGCATACGGATAACGTACCCATGTCAGGGGCAAAATACTCCAACAACGACGAACTTAGCAGCGGGCGTGCTCTTTCCGTGTTTTACTATCTTGAGCAGAATACATTGTTAGACATGGGAAGGATTAAGCACTCCGGAAGAGGCGAGTATGTACCAATAGCGGATAACTCTACAGAAGAAGGAAGAGCCAAAAACAGGCGTGTAGAGATTAAAGTATATAATTCACTGAGTTCATATTAAAAATTACAGACTGAGAGAATGGAGATTCATTATGAAAAAAAATCTGATTTCGATTATAATTTTGGCACTGTTAATTATTAATATTGTTCTTACGGCCATTATGATGTTCAGCATAATCAGTACTAACAAAAAGACAGCATCGTTGGTAACGAATATTGCAGCGGCGATTAGCCTTGATTTAGGGACTGAGGAGGAAGAGGTAAAGGAAGTAGTATCTATGGAAGATACCACGACTTATACCATTGCTGACATGACTATTCCTTTTAAGAAATCCCAAGTGACAGATGCAGATGGCAACCCACAGGATGTTAAGGATCATTTTGCTTTGATTTCTGTAACATTTTCTATGAACAGCAAACATAAGGACTATAAGAATTATGGAGAAGATATGACTTCCAGGGAGGAACTTATTAAGGGTAAGATTTTTGAGGTAGTCAATCAGCGCACGATGGAGGAGGCTCAGGCGGATACAGAAGCTATCAGGCTGGATATCCTCAAGAAGATTCAGGAACTGTTTGGATCAGATTTCATTTTTGATGCGACAATCAGAGTAATATATCAGTAAGCGTACACGAGTACCGGACGACGGTGATTATACGCAGCGAAGGAGGTGAAACTCGTGGGCGAGGTATTATCTCAAAGTGAGATAGATAATTTGCTTGCCGCATTAAGCAGCGGTGAGCTGGATGTGGATCAGATGCAGGATCAGGCAGAAAAGCAGGTTAAGGATTATGATTTTAAGAGACCGGCGAAGTTTTCAAAAGAGCATCTGCGAACACTGGAAATTATTTTTGAACATTACGGGCGATTGATATCCACCAATCTTCCGGTGTATCTTCGAAAGAATATACAGGTATCGGTTTTAAGCTCCGAGACCGTTACTTTTTCCGAGTTTACCAATGCACTTGCCAATCCGGTTATTTTGGGGATTGTAGATTTTAGACCATTGCCTGGGAATATTATTATAGAGCTTTCTTCCAATCTTGGGTTTGCTATGATTGACCGCATGTTGGGAGGCCAGGGGCTGCCGCTTGAAAAGAGCAGGGATTTTTCAGAAATTGAAATGTCAATTTTGCAGAAGATGATGATTGTTTGTATGCAGCTTATGCGGGAACCATGGAAGACAGTAATTGATATTGATCCTGTGATGGACCGGATTGAAACTAATGCACAGTTTGCACAGGTGATAGCCCCCAGTGATATGATAGCGATCGTTTCTATGAGTCTGAAGATCGGAGATGCGGAAGGTCTTTTAAACATCTGCCTCCCGTATTTTACGGTAGAAGATATAATGGATAAGTTAAATACTAAGTACTGGTATTCAACGATGCAGAAAAGTGATAAGATAGATTATGAGGAGCATATAGAATCCCTTATTAAGAGAGTCGATGTACCGGTGAAAGCCGTTCTCGGTAGAAATCAGGTATCTGTCAATGATTTCCTGAATCTTCAGGTGGGTGACATAATCAGATTAGATACGAGAGTGGATTCGGAAATGGATATTTTTGTAGGCAATATCAGAAAATTTACAGCACTTCCGGGTTCCAGCAAGGATAATTATGCTGTACGGCTGACTACGGTAATCAGAGAGGAGGAGTAAGGTCATGGACGGTATGCTGTCACAGGACGAAATAAATGCGTTGTTAAACGGCATGGACGTATCTGGAGGATCAGGGACAGAACAGCCCGCCGAAGCGCCGGCGCCAGCACAGGCATCGGCAATTGATGAGAGTTTGCTAACTTCAGATGAAAGAGATGCCGTTGGAGAGATAGCAAATATCAGCATGGGATCTTCAGCAACTACGTTGTATTCGCTGGTAAATCATAAGGTAGATATAACCATTCCGGAGGTTTCTCTGGCCAGGTGGGAAGATGTAGTAGGTGATTACGAAAGGCCTTGTGTTTTTATTCAGATTAAGTATACGGCGGGGCTTGATGGTTCCAATATCATGGTTCTTAAGGAACATGATGTAAAGGTTATTACGGATCTTATGATGGGAGGAGATGGAAGTAATACCGATGGCGAACTGGGAGAATTACATCTCAGCGCTATTTCAGAGGCGATGAATCAGATGATGGGTTCTGCTGCGACTTCCATGTCTACGCTGCTTGGAAAGATGATTGATATCAGTCCCCCGGAGGCAAGTCTGGTTGACTTAAATGAATTCAAAAGTGGTGGAGAAATTGCTTCTTTTCTGGAAGGGACATTTGTCAAAATTGCATTCCGCATGCAGATTGACGAGCTGGTAGACAGTACTATCATGCAGCTTTATACCATAGATTTTGCAAAGAGTTTGTATGGTACTTTTATTTCTCAAAATGCACCGGCACCGGAGCCCGCGCCAACACCGGCTCCAGCTCCAACTCCAACACCTGCACCCTATACACCGCCACAGGTGGAAATGCCTGCTCCGCAGCCTGATATGCAAGGCGGTATGCAGATGGGGATGCCCATGATGAATGGTATGCAGATGGGAATGCCTATGATGAACGGTATGCAGATGGGAATGCCTATGATGAATGGCATGCAGATGCAGCCTCAGATGAACATGCAGAATATGAATATTCAGCCTGCACAGTTCCAGAATTTTTCCGGTAATACGGCTATGGCGGGAGATGAGAATATCGGATTAATCCGAGATGTGCCTCTCGAAGTGACGGTGGAACTGGGAAGAACTAAAAAATCTATTGCAGAAATACTGGACTTCGCACCGGGAACAATTATAGAGCTTGACAAGATAGCCGGTGAACCAATAGATGTGCTCGTAAACGGAAAATTCGTGGCAAAAGGTGAAGTTGTTGTCATAGAAGAAAGTTTTGGAGTTCGTGTAACTGAAATTGTAAAATAAAAGTTAGGAGAAGAAGACATGGCAAAAAATATTTTAGTAGTTGATGATGCAGCATTTATGCGTATGATGATCAAGGATATTCTGACCAAGAATGGCTACAATGTAGTAGGAGAGGCAGAAAACGGAGCAAAGGCTTTTGAAAGGTATAACGAGCTTAAGCCTGATCTGGTGCTGATGGATATTACCATGCCTGAGGTAGATGGAATTGCGGCTCTTAAGAATATCAAGGGGGCTGATCCGGGAGCAATGGTTATCATGTGTTCTGCTATGGGACAGCAGGCAATGGTTATTGAGGCGATTCAGGCAGGCGCAAAAGATTTCATCGTAAAGCCTTTCCAGCCTGACCGTGTTTTGGAAGCCGTAAAGAAAGTTGTAGGCTGATATGCTTCTTACGATCACGACCAGAACGGACAGTTATATTCAATTTATGACAGTTCTTATTCTATTTGTAGTCATACTGACGATTACCTATCTGGTTACCAGATGGATTGCGAAGGTTCAAAAGGAAAGAGTTGGAACCGGTAATCTAGAGGTGATTGAAACTTGTAGAATTACACAGAATAAGTATGTTCAAATTCTCCGTGCAGGAGAAAAATATCTGGTTATTGCAGTGGGCAAAGATGAAATCCACATGTTGTCAGAATTGTCTGAGAATGAACTGGTATTTCGGGAGGAAACACAAGGGCAAGTGCCAGATTTTGCAGGGGTTTTGGAACGGGTCAGGAAGTTAAAGGAAAAAGAGAAAGACTAAGGGAAAAGGCAATATGAAGAATAAATTTGCCGGTAAAAAGATAATAAGAATGATATGCCTGCTGATGACGGTGGGCATATTGTGTATTATTCCCAGGTTAAATGTTTATGCGACAGTTGATGAGGGAAACACAGGCGAAAGGGATACAACGACGGTTGTAAACGAGCCGGGAAGCGCCGAAAGTGGAGAAGACCTTTTGGATTTGAACATCGCCAATGCCCTTACTATCACCCAGAGTGGAGATAACGGACAGGTAAACGGAACGCTTCGAATTTTGATTACACTGACGCTGATTTCACTTGCGCCGACGCTGCTGATCATGCTTACCTCGTTTACCAGAATTATTATTGTGCTTCATTTCACCAGAGCGGCCCTTAATACTCAAACTGCGCCGCCTAATCAGGTTTTGATGGGGCTGGCATTGTTTCTTACTTTTTTTATCATGCGTCCGACACTGACTCAGATTTATGATGAGGCAGTTGTGCCTATGGAAGAAGGAACCATTACGCAGGAGGAGTTTTTTGAAAAAGGCATAAAGCCTCTGCGTCAGTTCATGTATGGTCAGACACAGACCAAGGATGTGAGATTGTTTCTGGAGATTAGCGGTGATGAATGGGAAAGCGGCTCACTGGATGATATACCGCTGACGGTCCTGGTGCCAGCATTTATTATAGGCGAATTGCGTATGGCATTTATTATTGGATTTATCATTTATATACCGTTTATTGTAATTGATATGGTGGTATCCTCCACCCTGATGAGTATGGGTATGATGATGCTGCCGCCAACAACGATTTCCATGCCGTTTAAGATCTTACTGTTTGTGCTTGCGGACGGATGGAATCTGATTATTGCCAATTTGGTAGGTACGTTTTTCCAGTAGCTAAACGAAGGATTATTTGATAATCTGTAAACAGGAAAGAAGGGATAAGAGTGACAGTTGATGAGGTAACAGCGATTGCCAGTTCAGCGTTGTATCTGGTGATTAAAGTAGCGGCACCGGTACTGTTGGTGTCACTGATAGTGGGTCTATTGATCAGTATTTTTCAGACCGTTACTTCCATACAGGAGCAGACCCTGACGTTTGTGCCCAAAATTTTAGCGGTGTTCCTTTCGCTGATTGTTTTGGGAAACTGGATGCTTAGCGAATTATCCGGATTCATGGTAACGTTATGGTCTGATTTTGGTCGTTATATAAGGTAGCGTTTTATGTTGGAATATGCGTTTTCTTATGCGAATTTAGAATATTTTCTGCTGATTATGATAAGGGTGACCTGTTTTGTATATACAGCGCCGTTTTTCAGTATGTCCAATACACCTCGCCGGGTACGGGTAGCATTGAGTATTTTTATCACTTTGCTGCTTTATCGGGTAGTGCCACATCCGGAGTTGGAATATGGTACACTTCTGGGATATCTCATTATTGTGATGAAGGAAGCGGTAACCGGTCTTTTGATTGGTTTGGCAGCAAATTTGTGCAGTACCATAGTTTCTTTTGCAGGACATATTGCAGACATGGAGATGGGGTTATCCATGGCAAATCTGATGGATCCTACAACAAAGGAAAGTTCCACAATTTCCGGTGTTTACTATAATTATATGGTGTTACTTATGCTTATGATCTCCGGAATGCACCAGTATCTTTTAAAAGCGTTGGCGGAGACTTATACCTTGATTCCAGTAAATGGAGCCGTGCTTAATAGTGACAAGATTTTGGCAGCCATGACGGAGTTTATGTCGAATTATATTATTATTGGTTTTCGCATTTGCCTTCCTATTTTTGCTGCCATGATCATATTAAATGCTGTGCTGGGAATTTTAGCTAAGGTATCGCCGCAGCTGAATATGTTTGCGGTAGGTATCCAGATGAAGTTGCTTGTAGGACTTAGTATTTTGTTTTTGTCAACGGCAATGCTGCCGGGAGCCGGGAATTTTATTTATACCCAGATGAAGCACGCGGTGGTTTCTTTTGTGGAAACCATGCTTTAAGGAGCTGATTCCCATGGAAAATGCCAAAATTCTACTACAATATAATCTGCAGTTTTTTGCCAAAGATGGTCCCGGTGGTGAGAAGACAGAAGAACCAACAAGCAAAAAGCTAGAAGATGCCCGCAAGGAAGGGCAAGTGGCAAAGAGCAAGGAAATTGCCAATGCTTTTGGTCTTTTATCATTATTTTTAGTGATGAAATTATATCTGGGAACGATGGGAATCCGGTTTCTAGAATTGTTTTCTGCAGTTTACGGTCAGATACCGGCTGTAATTAAAATGTATAATGGTAATTTGCCCGTTGCATCTATGCAAGTATTGATTCGAAGCATGATGCTTCGGCTGATCCTGATTATTGCACCGATTCTTTTGGTCGGTGTGGCGGTAGTAATTGTATGTGACGTAGCACAGGTCCAATGGAAACCTACAACGAAACCGCTTAAACCCAAATTTAGTAAGCTGAATCCCATTAAAGGTTTTGGAAGAATGTTTTCGGCCAATTCCATTATAGAACTTGTTAAATCAATTTTAAAACTGGGTTTAATTGGCTACATGGTTTATTCCTACCTGAAGGACCGGTTTAGTGATATTTTTCTTCTTTATGATATTTCCTTAAATCGGGCAATTGGACTTATTGGTGAGATTGTGGTGGATTTGGGAATTCGGATTGCAGCGGTTTATATGGTCATTGCATTTTTGGATTTTGGCTATCAGAAGTGGAAATTCAAGCAGGATATGAAGATGACCAAGCAGGAAGTTAAGGATGAGTACAAAAATCAGGAAGGTGATCCGCAGGTCAAGAGCAAACAGAAACAGCGCATGAGAGAAGCTTCTATGCGGCGTATGATGCAGCAGCTTCCGGAGGCGGATGTAGTTATCACCAACCCGACCCATTATGCAGTTGCCATCAAATATGATGCTGACAAATATGATGCGCCTTATGTACTGGCCAAAGGAGAAAATTACCTGGCGCAGCGGATTAAGGATGTTGCAAAAGAAAATGATATTGAGATTGTAGAAAATAAGCCATTGGCAAGAATGTTATATGCCAATGTTGAGGTAGGAGGATTTGTTCCTCCGGAATTGTATCAAGCAGTAGCGGAAGTGCTTGCTTTTGTGTACCATCTGAAGGGAAAAGTTTAAGAAGGAAGGAGGATAGGTATGAGAAAAGCGGATATTGCGGTAGCAGCGTATATACTTGCAGCATTTATTATGATGATCGTGCCTGTCCCCAATCAGCTTCTGGATGTGTTGTTAGCCTGTAATATTGCAATTGCATTTACAGTTATGTTTGGCACCATGTTTTCCAAAGAAGTTCTGGATCTTTCCTTTTTCCCAACCATACTCTTGTTTACCACGATCTTTAGGATCGCGCTGAATATTTCTTCTACCAGACTGATTCTTACCACCGGTGATCCGGGGCAGGTGGTTGCTACATTCGGAAGTTATGTAGGCGGCGGCGATCTGATCGTAGGTATTATTGTGTTTATTATTCTTTTGCTGGTACAGTTCATGGTTATCAACAAAGGTTCAGAAAGAGTTGCAGAGGTAACGGCCCGGTTTACGCTAGATGCCATGCCTGGTAAGCAGATGGCTATTGATGCGGATTTAAATACCGGTGCGATCACGGATGCGGAAGCAAAGGCACGAAGGGATAAGATTCAGGAAGAAGCAAACTTCTTCGGTTCTATGGACGGTGCCGTGAAGTATGTAAAGGGAGATGCAGTTGCAGGCCTTATCATTACAGCTGTAAATGTGGTGGGCGGAATTGCCATGGGTGTGATGCGTCAGAATATGGAATTTAGCGCTGCACTTGACAAGTATGTGATTCTGACCATAGGCGATGGTCTGGTGAGCCAGATTCCTTCGCTGCTTATTTCCTTGTCAACTGGTATTTTGGTAACGAAGGGATCTAAGGATGCAGATTTCGGAAGTGCACTTATCAGTCAGCTTTTTGGAATTCCCAAAGTACTTTATATTGTAGGTGCGATTATTGCGGGATTGGGAATTGTTACACCTCTGCCGGATATTATCTTTTTGGCATTGGGGCTTGCTTTCATTGTTACGGGAAGAATGATTGCAGGAACTATTGAGACGGCACAGATTGAAAGTGAGGTAGGAGCCGAAGAGGCGGCTGCGGAAGAAATCCGGCAGCCGGAAAATGTGAACAGTCTCCTTCAGGTAGACCCTATCGAATTGGAGTTTGGTTATGGTATTATACCATTAGCAGATGTAAATCAGGGCGGAGATCTTTTGGATCGTGTTGTTATGATCAGACGGCAGATTGCGCTTGAACTTGGAACAGTGGTTCCCATTATCCGACTGCGTGATAACATTCAGTTAAATCCGAATCAGTATATTATTAAAATCAAAGGAATACAGGTCAGTGAAGGTGAAATTTTGTTTGATCACTATATGGCAATGAATCCGGGGTATGTTGAGGAAGAGATTACTGGTATTCCTACTTTTGAGCCCTCCTTTCATTTGCCGGCGATTTGGATTACGGAAGGCCAGAGAGAACGTGCGGAGAGCATGGGATATACCGTTGTGGATCCGCCTTCTATTATTGCAACCCATTTGACTGAGATTATCAGACAGTATATTTCAGAGCTTCTTACAAGGCAGGATGTACAAAATCTGATCAACAATATCAAGGAGACCAATCCTTCGCTTGTGGATGAACTTTATCCGAAGCTTCTTGGTATTGGTGAGATACAGAAAGTACTTCAAAATCTGCTGAAAGAGGGAATTTCCATAAGAGACTTGCTTACGATTTTTGAAACGCTTGCCGATTATGCAGCCACCACCAGAGATTCTGATATTCTGACGGAGTATGTACGTCAAAGCCTGAAAAGGGCTATTTCGAGCAAGTTCTTCCCAGCTAATGAGACCACCAGTGTGGTAACCTTAGATCCTAAACTGGAGCAGGAGATTATGGGAAGTGTGAAACAGACGGAGACAGGCGCATATCTGACGCTTGATCCGGAAAAGACGAAGGCAATTATGAAGTCAGTGGGGAGTGAGACCGATAAACTGGAGAGTTTGGGTAAAAACCCGATTATTATTACATCGCCCATTGTCCGGATGTATTTTAAACGTTTGACAGAAGATTATTATAAGGACTTGGTTGTAGTTTCTTACAATGAAATAGATAGTAATATTGAATTACAGTCTGTAGGAATGGTGACAGCATGATTATTAAAAAATTTCAAGGCAGAACAGAAGCAGATGCGGCAGAAGCGGCAAAAAAAGAACTGGGGAGCAATATGGTGATCATGAATGTGCGCAATGTAAAGCGTAAGGGCATATTCAGTTTTTTGCTGCCCCAGATGGTGGAGGTTACAGTAGCGCTTGAAGAGGAGCCAGACCGTGTTATGTCAGTGGCAGCACGGGCAGAGGAGCGGCAGGTGCCTCCAGTATCCGAACAGGCACGAAATGGAACATTGCCGGCAGGGATGAAGAACCAGCCGGATATCGTGGGAAATAAACAATCTGATTTCTTTGATTCGGGAGAAAAACAGGCAGACAGCAGTGCCATAGAAGAAAAACTGGACAGTCTTCAGACGCTTTTAGAGCAGCAGCTCCAAAAGTCAGATGAGAATAAGGAAGAGGATAAAGATAAGGATAAGGAAGGCGAAAAGGAAGAGGAAACCAGTGAATTAGAGCGCTTTATGAAGCTTCTTTACAGTGCAATGCTGGATAATGAAGTGGGAGAGAACTACGCAAATCAAATCATTGATGAGATTGAGAAGAATAATAAGCCTAATATGCCTTTTGATTATGCACTTACCAATACTTATCAGAAAATGATACTTAAGTTTGGAAAACCGGCAGGGATTGTTCCGGCGCAAAAGGGAACAAAAATGGTTTATTTTGTGGGACCTACCGGGGTAGGAAAGACGACAACAATCGCGAAGATTGCTTCTAAATTCAGCGTAGAAGGAAAAAAGAAAGTGGCGCTTCTGACTACGGATACATACCGGATTGCGGCTGCAGAGCAGCTTCGTACTTATGCCAATATTCTTGAGGTGCCTTTTCGGGTTGTTTACTCAACCGATGAGGTGGAGCAGGCACTTATTGATTTCAGAGGTTATGATTTTATTCTAGTAGATACAGCAGGACATTCCCATCAGAATGAAACACAGAGAGAAGCTATGAATGCATTTCTGCATGCGGTGGATGGCCGGGTAGAAAAGGAAGTTTTTTTGGTCCTTTCAGCAACTACGAAATACCGGGATTTGATCAGTATCGCAGATACTTATTCAGCAATGACGGACTATAAGTTGATTTTTACCAAGCTTGATGAGACTACAACCTTGGGGAATCTCCTTAATTTGAAACTTTATACAGGTGCTTCATTGTCTTATGTAACCTGTGGGCAGAATGTTCCCGATGATATTGAAGTGTTCAACCCGCAAAAAACGGTGAAGCAACTTTTAGGCGGAAGAAAAGACTAAAGAATAAACAGTCAGATTAATAGGAGTATACATGGATCAGGCACAGCAACTAAGGAATATAATTAAAGCGGGGGCCGTCTCTTCTAATAGACCATTAGCAAGGGTTATTACTGTTACAAGTGGAAAGGGCGGCGTAGGAAAATCAAATACAGCAATCAATTTAGCGATTCAGTTCAAAAAGATGGGGCAAAGGGTGATTATACTGGATGCGGATTTCGGACTTGCCAATATTGAGATCATGTTTGGCGCGGTGCCGAAGCATAATCTGTGTGATTTAATTTACCAGGGTAAAAACATTCGGGAGATTATTACCTGGGGACCTATGGATGTGGGATTTATTTCAGGTGGTTCCGGAATTGCAGGATTGTCAAATTTAAGCAGAGATTATCTGGTGTATATCATTAATAATCTTGCTGAACTGGATGCGATTGCAGATATTATTATTGTGGATACGGGAGCAGGAATTTCGGATGCAGTTCTGGAATTTTTGGTAGCAAGCGGTGAAATTTTATTAGTAACAACACCGGAACCTACCTCCATTACGGATTCTTATTCTCTGTTAAAGGCGCTAAACCGGCATCCCAGGTTTTCGAGTGATGCTTCCAAAATTAAAGTGATTGCCAATAAGGTGGACTCTGAGGAGGAAGGACATAATCTCTTTGAAAAGGTTGACTCTGTTGTAAGTCGTTATCTGAAGCTACCAATTACCTATCTGGGAGCCATACCCAGAGACACACAGCTTGCAAAAGCTGTAATGCAGCAGATGCCGGTGTCCATGCAAGCGCCCCATGCGAAGTCGGCAATTGCTTATGAGAATATGGCGGCCACATTGATGAACAAAGAGCTGAATAAGGACGTAAAAAAACGTGGAATGGCAGCGTTCTTTTCACATATAGTAACTGGAAAAAAAATAAATTTATAGGAGGTTTGTATGCTTTCCAAATATGTAGTACCGGGGAATAAGGTTGAGATGCAGGCGGTAGAACGCGCAAAATATATTGATGACACAGAGAAAAAAAAGGTTTATCAGACACAGGTCTGTGACATTTTGTCAGAAGATCAGCTTGAAATTTACATGCCGATGGAAAAGTCAAAGCTGATTCTTCTGCCGGTTAATGCAGAATATGATCTGTACTTTTATACGCAGGCAGGACTTTACCAGTGCTTTGCCAACGTAATAGACAGATATAAATCGGACAATCAGTTTATCCTTATGATGGAACTGACAAGTAATCTTCGGAAATTCCAGAGGAGAGAATATTATCGTCTCAGTTGTGCATTGGAGATGAATTCCAGACCTCTTGAAAGGGAAGAGGTTGAAGTGGTGGAAAAAGGTAACAGCTTTCTTGTGCCTGGACTGCCGTTAAAGAGAAGCGTTATTGTTGATATTAGCGGCGGAGGAATCCGTTTTATTGGTAATTATGCTTATGAGCCGGAAAGTCTGGTTTGTTGTAAATATAATCTTGTGGTGGATGGCAATGCCAAGGAATATACATTAGTAGCTAAGGTTTTGATGGTCAGGGAATTGGAAGACCGCCCCGGAGTTTATGAGCACCGTGCACAGTATATTAATATTGATACATCTGAGAGAGAAGAAATCATACGATTTATCTTTGAAGAAGAAAGAAAGCACAGAAAGAGAGAAAAAGGATTATAAATGATTAGTATGCACTCATGAGAAGCGTATAATGTGCTATACTGAAATTGTAAAATGTTTTGCGGATTGTGAGGCGAGTTGTTATGAAGGCAGAAGAAGGCAGAACCGGAAAAAAGATCGTGGCAATAGCCAGTTCTACGGGCGGACCTAAGGCATTGCAGGCACTGATCCCATTGCTTCCCGCTAATTTAAATGCACCGGTTTTGATCGTACAGCATATGCCAGAAGGCTTTACAAAGGCGCTTGCAGACAGGCTTGATATGCTAAGCGAGGTTACGGTGAAGGAGGCAGAGGAGGGAGATGTGCTGGAAAACGGACATGTGTTTCTAGCCAGAGGTGGAAAGCACATGAATGCAGTGAGAACTGGTGAAAGGCATCGGATCCATTACACAGATGAGCCGCCCAGGGAAGGTGTCAAACCGTGTGCAAACTACATGTATGAATCGTTAACGGATTGTGGCTATGAGGAGATTGTCTGTGCAGTCCTTACGGGAATGGGTGCAGATGGAACAGCAGGAATAGTCAATCTGAAGAAGAAGAAACGGATAACGGTATTTGCACAAAAGGAAGAGACCTGCGTTGTTTACGGTATGCCCCGGAGTATTGTGCTTGCAGGGCTTGTTGAAAAGGAGTTGTCTTTAGAACAGATTGCACAGGAAATTACGAAAATTGTGGGGGTAAATTAGGATGGATGTAAATCAATATCTTGAAATTTTTCTGGATGAAACAAAAGAGCACCTTGAAAATTTAAATGCTCAGATTCTGAGGCTTGAACAAGAGCCGGAGGATGTGGACACGATCAATGAGATCTTCCGGGCTGCCCATTCCATGAAGGGTATGGCCGGAACCATGGGATACAAGCGGATGCAGACGCTGACGCATGACATGGAGAATGTTTTTTCAGAGATTCGTAACGGAACCATGAAGGTTAGTTCCGATTTGATTGACACGCTGTTTCAGTGTTTGGACGCTTTGGAGGAATACAATAATAATATTCAGGAAGAGGCCAATGAAGGGACAAATGATAATCAGGCGTTGATTTCCAAATTAAATAATTATCTTAAGGCATCCGGTAAGGGAGAGGCTGTACCAAAAGAATCAGCACCGGCAGAAGCAGCAGTATCATCGGCAGTTTCAGACGGAGCGGAAGAAAAATGGCAGGACATTAAGCTGGGAGAATCGGAGCTTTCTGTTTTACAGGCGGCGAAGGACGGTGGTAAAAATATTTATGGTCTCACCGTATTTATTAATGAAAACTGCTTTTTAAAGGCGGCAAGAGCGTTTCTTGTATATAAAGCAGTTGAAGAAAGTGCAGAGATTATGGTTAGTAATCCTTCAGCACAGGATATTGAGGATGAAAAGTTCGAGCTGGATTTCAGTCTTATCATTATTTCAGATGATACATTGGATAATATTTTGCAGGCAGTAAGGAGCGTTTCGGAAATAGATAAAGCGTTGGGCGGTGTTTATGAACTGCCAGCTGCGCAGGATACGGAGGTTGTGGAGATTGTAGAAACCGCTGAGCAAAAGCCTGAAGCGGCAGGAACACCGCAGAATCAGGCGGCTCCGGCAAAAGCTGCTGATAAAAAGGGTTCTGGGAAGCCAGTGGTAAACCGGACTGTTCGTGTTGATATTGAAAAACTGGATGTGCTTATGAATCTTGTAAGTGAGTTGATCATAGCCAAGAATTCACTTGTGTCGGCCTCTACGGACGAACGTTCTTCCAATTCGGGCTTTAATGAACAGATTGAATATCTTGAGAGTGTTACTACGAATTTACACGAATCGGTTATGAAAGTTCGAATGGTTCCTATCGAGAGTGTTGTGAACAAGTTCCCGAGAATGATCCGCGATCTTTCCAAGAAGCTGGATAAGAAAATGGAGCTTTATATGTCCGGTGAGGAGACAGAGCTTGACAGGACTGTGGTGGATGAAATTGGTGATCCATTGATGCATTTGCTTAGAAATGCAGCGGATCATGGCTTGGAATCTGCGGAAGTCCGTCGTCAGAAAGGGAAACCGGAAGTGGGATCCATTTTCCTGGAGGCTTATCAGGATGGAAATAATGTAGTAATTGAGGTTCGGGATGATGGAGGCGGAATTGATGTAGAAGCGGTTAAGCAGAAGGCAATTGACCGGGAGATAATCACCCAGGAACAAAGTGAAAGCATGAGCGAGAAGGATATTATTAATCTTTTGTTCCATGCTGGATTTTCCACTTCAAAGAAGATAACAGATATTTCAGGACGAGGCGTGGGACTAGATGTTGTGAAGTCCAAGATTGAATCTTTAAGCGGTGAAGTGGAAGTAAAATCCAAAATGGGTGAAGGAAGTACCTGGATCATAAGACTTCCACTTACCCTTGCAATTATTCAGGCGCTTATGGTAATCGTGGGCGGAGAAAAATATGCAATATCTCTGGGAAGCATTCAGACTATTGAGGATGTGAGTCCGGATGAGATTAAGTTAGTTCAGAATCGCGAAGTGATTCATTTGAGAGGCTCAGTGATTCCAATTATCAGGTTGAGCGAGGAATTGGACATTGAAAGCAGCAAAGCCCCTGACGAAAATCTGGTGGTAGTCATAGTCAAGAAGGGTGAAAATCTGGCAGGACTTGTAGTGGATGAACTTATGGGTCAGCAGGAGATTGTCATTAAGTCACTTGGCAAATACATCAGTAAATGCAAGATCATCAGTGGAGCAACCATATTGGGAGACGGCGAAGTGGCGCTGATCCTGGATGCTAATGCATTGATTTAAGGAGGGGAAAACCATGGAAGAATTAAAAACCGTAGAAATGAATCCGCTTGACGAAAATAGCGAGTATGAGACCTTCCAGTATATTGTAATCAAGCTGGGAAGTGAACAGTATGGAATTGATATTAAATACATAGACAACATTGTCCGCATGCAGCATATTACCAGAGTGCCTAAGGTGGCAGATTATCTAAAAGGAGTCATTAATCTGCGCGGCGAGGTTATCCCTGTTATGAGCCTTAGACTGAAAATGGAGCTGGAAGCGGATGAAATTACCAAGGCCACGAGGATTATTATTTTAAAGCTGGAACAGCACGGAACCATTGGAATTATGGTGGATGCGGTGAAAGAGGTGGTAACACTCCGGTCAGATGAGATCGAGAAGGTGACTTATGATGCCAAAGAGGACAAAATTAATTTTGTCAATGGAATTGGAAAGAACGGGAATGAATTAATATCAATTCTTGATCTAAATGCAGTTGCTATAGAAAAATAATGTTTGTGAACGAGGAGTACTATTCTTAGGAGGACCTATGAAAGATCTAAACATGGAGCAATTAACAGATCAGTATTTTGATGTACTGAAGGAACTTGGGAATATCGGAGCCGGCAATGCAACGACTGCACTTGCTCAAATGATCGATTGTAAGGTTGACATGTGTGTGCCCCAGGTAAGATTATTGGAGTTTTATGAGGTAGGGGAAATCGTAGGCGGTGAAGATAAGATCATGACCAGTATTTTCCTTCAGGTCGAGGGCGACATTGACGGAAGTATTATGTTTATGCTCTCCAAGACAGCCGCAGCGCATCTGGTCAATAAGCTTATGTGCGGAATGCTCAGCATTGATGAGGAAAAGGCGGATGAGTATGAATTCGGTGAAATGGAGTGTTCCGCTATCAAGGAAGTTGGAAATATTATTACGGGAGCGTATTTAAATGCGTTGTCCGGATTGACCAACATGAAAATTTTTCCGTCAGTTCCACAGCTTGCCATTGACATGGCAGGAGCGCTTTTAAGTGTTCCGGCAATTGAATTTGGTGTTTATGGGGATAAAATTTTATTAATTCAAACTCAGTTTACGGATGATGTTGTTTTGGATGGCTTTTTCATCTTGATTCCGGATATGGACTCGTATGAAAAAATTCTGAGTTCACTGGGTGTTATGTAAACTGCAAGAGAAATGAAAACGGGAGATGCGGGAAAATGGGTGAAGTTATTAAAGTAGGCATGGCTGATTTGAAAACATGCAGCGGTGAGGATGCAGTTACAACGCTGGGTTTAGGATCCTGTGTTGGAATAGCTATCCGGGACCCGGCAACAGGTGTTGGAGGTTTGGCACATATTATGCTGCCCGACAGTAAAGAAATCAGAAATAATCAAAACCGTCCTAAATTTGCAGATACGGGGATAGAAGATTTGGTCAAGGAGATTGTGCTAAAAGGCGGAAATCGCAGCAGGTTGGTGGCGAAGATTGCCGGAGGTGCACAGATGTTTTCGTTTGGAAGCAAGAGCACGATGATTCGCGTTGGTGAGAGGAATGTTGAGGCAAGTAAGAGGAAACTGAGTGAGCTGCGAATACCGCTTCTTGCAGAAGATACCGGAAAAACATACGGAAGGACAGTGGTATTCTACCCAAAAACCGGAGACTTTTTGATCCGAGCCGTAGGAATGCCGGAGAAGGTTATATGAAAAAGAGCAGATTATTTGCACCATTTTTGATGCTTTTGGCAGGCGCAATTGCCAGTATTATGATGTATTGCTCTGATTATACAACAGGGCAGATGCTTCCCAGATTGATTCTTGTGTTGCTTGTTTTTTACCTGGCAGGCTGGTTCATACAAAAGAAAATATTGAAATTTGTGGAACAGATCGAGGAGGAAGAAAGACGGGCAGGTGAAGTGATCGCAAAGGAAGCGCAGGACGGTGAAGGCACAGAGACAGCAAATGAAAGGACGAAGGAGGCAGAGGATGTGCCACTGGAATCTTAAATAAGCGGCGGAGGTAGCAATGGACGAGGCAGGCAGAAACAAACTTTGGGAGAATTACGCGAAAACGAAATCGCCCGACATCAGGGAAAAGCTTATTTTGGAGTATGCACCGCTGGTTAAGTTAGTTGCGGGGCGGCTTAGCATGTACCTGGGCTATAATGTGGAATATGAGGATCTGGTAAGTTACGGTATCTTTGGTCTGATTGATGCTATCGATAAATTTGATAATATGAAGGAAGTTAAATTTGAAACTTATGCAAGCCTTCGTATTCGTGGGGCTATTCTGGATCAAATTCGCAAGATGGACTGGATACCGCGGACCATTCGTCAAAAACAGAAGAAAATTGATGCTGCTATGAAGGAAATTGAATTAAATACAGGCAGGGCAGCAACAGATGAGGAGATTGCGGCAAGTCTTGGAATTTCAGAAGACGATTATCAGGGGTGGCAGTCTCAAATGAAGATCACAGGGGTGGTCTCACTGAATGAATTTATGGAGTCAGGAAGTGAAATTCCGGCAGAGCAGAGCAATCAGCACCGCTTTGAAGGCCCGGAAGAAGTGGTTGAAAAGGAAGAATTAAAAAAGGTATTGGCGCAGGCGTTAGAACTGCTTACAGAAAAAGAAAAGAAAGTTATTTTACTATACTATTATGAAGATTTAACATTAAAGGAGATCAGCAATGTTCTCGAGGTTTCCGAATCAAGAATCTCACAGCTTCATACGAGAGCGTTGCAGAAAATGAAATCCAAGATGGGAAGTTATATGGGATTATTATCAGTTTAAAGGAATAGGGTGATTTATGAAAAACGGCTATTTTCAATTAGAGTGCGGCAATAATGGTACAGCACTTAAAGTGTTTGCTCCTAAGGATGGTGGAAGACCTGTGGCCGTCCGGGAAGTTATGGAATATTTAAACCGTTTTGGGATAAAATATGATCTGCATATTTTAAACAATGGAATTACAGCATCTTATGAATCAGCGGCGGCGGAGCATTCATTTCGTGTGAATGAAGATGAAAATCTGGAGATAAGAGAGTGTTATTCTCTGACAATTAGTCCGGATAAAATGCAGGTGTCTGCCAGATTTTATCCTCCGTCTGTTCACGGTGAGAGAATGACAGCGGAGGAATTTTTGAAGGATCTTGAACATAAAGGAATTAGGTTTGGTATTCTCACAAATGAAATCACCTCTTTTTTTAATGATTCCTGTTATTGCACCGATATCACAGTGGCAGAAGGACGACCGGTCAGACATGGAACGGATGCTAGAATTGAGTACTATTTTGAGACGGACCTAAGTACAAAGCCGACTCTTAATGAGGATGGAAGCGTAGATTTTTTTCATTTAAATACCGTATGCCATTGTAAAAAGGGCGATCTTCTTGCAAGACGATTTCCGGAAGATCCTGGCGATCCAGGAATAAACATTTACGGAGAGCGTACAAATCCCAGAGAGGTGAAGCGTGATCCTTTGCGATTTGGCAAAAATGTTATTTTATCGGAGGATAAGCTGACGCTTACATCTGACACAAACGGACATGTGACCCTAAATGATGGTCAGGTGATCGTTTCAAATGTGCTGGAAGTGGAGAATGTTGATATTGCGACTGGAAATATTGACTATGATGGCAGCGTAAAAGTCAATGGCAATGTAGTAACGAATTTCAAGGTAAAGGCAAAGGGAAATATTGAAGTTTCCGGCGTAGTGGAAGGTGCTTTCCTGGAAGCCGGAGGCGATATCATCATAGCCAGAGGTGTTAATGGCATGGTGAAGGGAACTTTGAAAGCTAAGGGAAACGTTATCGCAAAGTTTATCGAAAATGCGAAAGTGTCTGCAAGCGGATATGTTTCTACAGAATCGATTCTGCACAGTGAGGTTATGTCAGGAAGTGAGATTCAGGTAACAGGTAAACGTGGATTTATTACAGGTGGTCGTGTGTGTGCAGCTAACTTGATTCAAGTAAAGACATTAGGGTCTCCTATGGGGACCGATACCATTGTGGAGGTGGGAGCCGATCCGGAGTTGAAAAGTCAGGTCAAGCAGCTTCAGCAGCAGATCGCAGAAGCTAAAAGAATTGTAGAATCTATAAAGCCGGTTTTAGCATCCATGGCACAGAAATTAAATCAGGGTGTTAAGTTTAAGCCAGAACAATTGCAGAATATTAGAGAAATGATTGATGCAGATAGAAAGAAGCGACAGGAAATAGAAGTAGGTATGAGGAAGCTGCAAGATATGCAGATTTTGTTGGATAAGAGCGGCAGCGCAAGAGTAGAAGTCAATGACCGGGTCTACGCAGGGACAAGAATTTGTATTGCAGATGTTTCCATGATCGTGAAGGATACCATGCACTATTGCAAATTTGTAAAATCACAGGGTGATGTTAAGATGGTAGGGCTATAGATTCGTGCCTTTATTATTATCATAATGATAGAAAAAGTCTTTGGGAAGGTGTGATGTTACTATGACAATCAGCAGAGTCGAGCTGCAGGGACAGGTTACCAGGGCGCAGGATTTTACAACAATCAAGCACAATGAGGATAATAAGGTAGCAGTAGATCAAACGAATATCCAACGGCAGTTTGATCAAAACGTGGATATCAGGCTTCGGCAGGTGAATCAAAGTGAACAGGCGGAGAATCAGGAGAAGCGTTTTGATGCGAAAGAAAAGGGAAACGGAACCTACTCCGGTGACGGAGGAAAGAGAAGAAAGAAAGAAGAAAAGGAAGAGGATGGAAAGGTCGTACTTAAGGGAAGAGGCGGCTTTGATATGAAAATTTAATTTTATATGCAGACGCTGTAGATTGTGGTGCCTGCATGGAGGTTTGTTATGGGAATAATGGAAATCGTTCTTATCGTTCTCGGAGTGATTGTGTTTGTGGGGAGTTTTCTTCTTCCGGCAGGTAAAAAAACAGATATAGAGTCGAGCAGTCAGATGAGTGAAGAACTTATTCATGAGATGGTAGAAAAAGAAATGGAAGGCGCCAAAACACAGATCGGAGATATTGTTGATGAGACGATCATTTATGCAATGGAAAAGACGGAACGTTCGATGGATCGCCTGACAAATGAGAAAATGCTTGCGGTCAATGAATATTCAGATACAGTGCTGGAGGAAATCAATAAAAATCATAAGGAAGTGGTATTCCTTTACGATATGTTAAACGATAAGCACGAAAATTTAAAGTCTACCGTCAGTGAAGCAGCCAAAATGGCAGGAGAAGTAAAACAGACGGTAAAAGATGCGGAAATTCTGGCAAAAGAGGTAGAAAGCAGTGTAACAAAGGAAGTGGAAATTCAGACGCTGGAAGTTAAACCGCCGGAGGTTACCCAGCCGGAGTTTACCCCTATAAAAGCAGAAAAGGTGGAATTAATTTATCCTATGCCAGTACGGGAGGATTTGCAAAGTAGTCCTGTTACTCAGGAGGCTGGGGAAGCAAGAATTGTGGAACCGTTAAAGATGGCAGCAAAACCTTCCGGACAGATGGAAGAAGCAGATAAAGGAGCAGACGCCAATCCAGTATCTGTTACGACATCGGAGGTGGAAGTAACCCTGGATGCAGACGGAAAAAGGAACAACAATGACAGGATTCTGGAAATGCATAATGCCGGAAGGTCTAATATGGCAATCGCAAAAGAGCTTGGCCTGGGGATTGGTGAAGTAAAGCTTGTGATTGATTTATTTGAAGGATTATAAGATGATGAACTTAAAATATTATCTGCGGGGACTTGGCATTGGTATCCTTGTAACCGCACTAATCATGAACATTGCAGCGGGGCGCAAGGAAACGCTGACCAATGAGGAGATTAAAGAACGGGCAAAAGCGCTTGGGATGGTTGAGGAAGGAACACTTCTGGAAGATGCGCAGGCAGCTCTTAATACATTAGGAAATTCAGGAACAAGCAGTAATGAAGAGTCGGAAGATGCTCAGAATCTGACAGGAGACGGGGCACTTGAAGAAACGCCGAAGCAGCAAGGGAGCGAGACATCGGAGCAGTCAGAGAACGAGACACCGGAAGGAACACCAGAGCAGTCAGAGAGCGAGGCACCGGAAGGAACATCAGAGCAGTCAGAGAGCGAGGCACCGGAAGGAACACCAGGGCAGTCAGAAGCACAACAGCCGGAGGAAGAAAGGGAGCCAGAAGATACGCAGGAATCGGAAGTGATTGTAGAGACTGAGGGAGTATGGCCACCGGATGAGACCGGAGAAGATGGTGAAAATATCACTGTTCAGGTGACGAGAGGAGAAAGTTCCTATACAGTTTGCAAGCGATTAGAAGAAGTCGGAATTATCTCATCGGCGTCAGAGTTTGATACGTTCCTGTGCCAGAATGGATATGACAAGAAGATTCGTGCCGGAACATTTGAAATTCCAAGGAATGCCAGTCCGGAACAAATTGCCAGGATTTTAAGCGGAACGTAGAAATCTCTTGCCATAAAGAGATTATTATGTTATAATTTGCTACGTTGCGGTGTCATGCCGCAGAAACTATTAATCACGTATGCTTTGAGCTGTCGGTGCTTCTAACGGGAAGTAGGCAGAAGGGTAAAAGCATACGGAAGTAAAACCAAATGGAGGTAGAAACATGAGCGTTATTTCAATGAAGCAGTTACTGGAAGCAGGTGTTCATTTCGGACATCAGACAAGAAGATGGAACCCTAAGATGGCTCCTTATATCTTTACCGAGAGAAACGGGATTCATATTATCGATCTGCAGAAGTCTGTAGGTAAGGTTGACGAGGCATACAGAGCCGTATTTGAGATTGCACAGCAGGGTGGAACTATTCTTTTTGTAGGAACTAAGAAGCAGGCACAGGATGCAGTGAAGGCTGAAGCAGAGCGCTGCGGTATGTATTATGTAAATGAAAGATGGCTGGGCGGTATGCTCACTAACTTTAAGACCATCCAGAGCAGAATTGACAGATTAAGAGCAATAGAGACCATGGCAGAGGATGGAACTTTTGATGTACTTCCCAAAAAGGAAGTTATTGCACTCAAGAAAGAATGGGAGAAGCTGGAGAAGAACCTTGGCGGTATCAAGAATATGTCCAGAATTCCTGATGCTATTTTCGTTGTTGATCCCAAGAAGGAAAGAATCTGTGTACAGGAAGCACATGCACTTGGAATTACTTTGATCGGTATTGGCGATACAAACTGTGATCCGGAGGAACTTGATTTCATAATCCCCGGCAATGATGATGCCATCAGAGCCGTTAAATTGATTGTTTCCAAGATGGCGGATGCCGTGATCGAAGCAAATCAGGGCGAGGAAGTTTTGACCGCTGAGATGGAAGAAGCTGTTGAAGAGACGCCGGCAACAGATATTGAAGAGGTTGTTGCAGCACAGGAAGAATAAGCAGCAGGTTTGAAGGACAGATAATCACAGTTTAATATGGAGGAAAAGAAAATGGCTAATATTACAGCAGCTATGGTAAAAGAATTAAGAGAAGCGACTGGTGCAGGTATGATGGACTGCAAGAAAGCGCTCAGTGAAGCTGACGGCGATATGGAGGCAGCCGTTGAGGTTCTTAGAAAGAATGGACAGGCAAAGGCTGTCAGAAAGGCTGACAGGATTGCTGCTGAGGGGCTTTGCCATGTTATTGTTAAGGATGATAAGACAGCAGCAGTTGTTGAAGTAAACTCTGAGACAGACTTTGTTGCAAAGAATGAAGAGTTCCAGAATTTTGTTGCAGCAGTAGCACAGCAGGCTGTTGAATCTGATGCGGCAGATATAGATGCATTCATGGCAGAAAACTGGAACGCTGATACATCTAAGACCGTAAAGGATGCATTGGTTGAGAAGATTGCCGTAATCGGCGAAAACTTAAATATCAGAAGATTCAAAAAGGTAGTTGCAGAAGATGGCTGTGTGGTATCTTATGTACACGGCGGCGGAAGAATTGGTGTTATTGTTGAGGCTGCTACGGATGTAGTAAATGATGCAGTGAAGGAGGCAATGACGAACCTTGCAATGCAGGTTGCAGCTCTTTCTCCCAAGTATGTGTCTACCGCAGATGTTTCTGAGGAATACAAAGCACATGAAAAGGAAATCCTGATGGCACAGATCGCAAACGATCCCAAGATGGCCGGTAAGCCGGAAAAGGTGATTGAGGGCGCAGTAACAGGACGTCTTAATAAGGAGTTAAAGGAAGTATGTCTGCTTGAGCAGGTTTACGTGAAGGCTGAGGATGGAAAGCAGACTGTTGCCCAGTACATTGCACAGGTTGCAAAGGAAAACAGTGCAAATCTTTCTGTAAAGAGCTTTGTACGTTTTGAAACCGGTGAAGGTATCGAAAAGAAGGTTGATGACTTTGCAGCAGAGGTAGCAGCACAGGCAGGACTGTAATCGAATATTTAAGAATAAGTATTAAAAGCTCTCAGAATTCGGACGCTGATTGTTCGTGAATTCTGGGGGCTTTTTTTGAGTAAGTTAACGTTTAGCCGAGAATGTACATGTAGGATGTCCGTTTTGATACTATTGGTAAACCAGTTAAGATTATCTTGTAAGTTTTTGCACTAATCTTATAGCATATTTGTTGAAAATATAGTAAAATAGTAACAACATTGCTGTAAAATTTACGGCGGCTTGATAAACAGGCAGGTTAAAGGAGAGATGACATTGGGAAAAGAACGTAAAAGGATTACGGTCGGGGTGTTGGTGAGCGGAATCCTTGATGAGTTTACGGAGTATATCTGTAAGGGGGTTTTGCATGCTGCAAAGATGCAGGATGTGAATGTAGTGATTTTTCCCGGGAAATATCTGGACAGGGATCTGAGTGAAAACAGGGATTTGATGTATGAATATCAGTATGGCACTGTTTTTTCTTATGCACGGAAAGAAAATATTGATGCGCTTGTTGCTGCGACGGACTGTATCGGCTGCCATACCGATGGAAAGCGTATGCAGGAGATGATGAAGCAGTATGCGGGGATTCCCTGTGCGCTGGTGGCCTCTAAAATGGAAGGGTATGCGGGGGTCACATATGATAATTATGGCGGTATTCGGGAAGGATTGGAGTATCTGATTGAAAAGGTGGGATGCCGGAAATTCGGGATGATCGCGGGCCCGGATTCGAATTCGGATGCATATGAAAGGAAGCAGGCATTTACGCAGGTGCTTAAGGCTCATGGAATTGAAGTGACGGATCGGATGTTTGCCGCAGGGGATCTTTCCAGACGGAGTGAAAATGCATTTCGAACACTTTTGGATCAAAATCCGGATTTGGAAGCGGTTTTTTGCGTGAATGATGAAACGGCAATGGGATTTTATGAAGAGCTGAAACGGAGAAACATTGTGCCCGGCAGAGATATTTCGGTATTGGGCTATGATGATACGATTACTTCAGCCAAATCCCAGCCATCACTTTCTTCCGTTCGGGCAGACCCTTCTGAGCTGGGAGAACATGCGCTTAAGATGGCTCTGCGTATGCTGAATGGAGAAAAGGTAGAAAGCCAGACCATACCAACCAAATTTGTTATGCGGGATTCTTTTTGCAAGGCATCACAGGGGGATGACGAGACAGCTTCTTATGCGCTGAAAGATGATGCAGAGAGTTATTTTGAAGAAATTTTTTATCGGTGCAGACATGAGGAATTGAAAGAGACTATAGAAATGCTGCACAGAGATTTTGATGTGTTAATCGAAAAGATCAGCCAGTTGTTTGAACGGCACAACAAGGGCGTGGAGTCCTATATTGAAATTCAGAAGGCGTTAGATGCTTTTCTTGACCATGGTGCAGTTGTGTATGCAGATATGGATAATTTGCTGATTGTTTGTGAGAAAATATATCATACACTTAAGAAAAAACAAACGGATGCAGAAAGCTCCCATCAATTGCGGGATTTCTTTTCCATTACCTATCGGAAGATTATCCGTGCCATGGATTATCGTTTCGGAAGCATGAGAAAGGAAGAAGAAAGCAATAATTATTCTATGAAGCTTTTTATCCGTGATATGTTACAGTTTGAAAAGGGAAACGATTTAAGCTATGCCTCTGTTTTAAATAATCTGGACTGGCTGAAGATACAGAACGCTTTTCTTTACATTTTTAAAAAGCCTATTACCCATTTGTACAGGGAAGAGTTTGCAGCGCCTGACAGTTTTTACCTGAAGGCCTATCTGCGGGAGGGAAAGGTGCATTCAGTTCCGGCTATTCAGCAGAAGCACAGCCTTAAGACACTCTTTTGTAATCAGGCAATTGAAGGAAAAGACAGGTATTCTATGGTGCTGCTTCCTTTATTTGTCAATGAACATCTCTATGGGTTGCTTCTGTGTGATATATCCGAGGGGATTTTTGTCAACGGAGAATTCCTGTTAAATCAGATGAGTTCGGCCACCAAAATGATCGACCTGTTGAAAGCCAATGAGGAGATACAGCAGCAGCTTGAGGAGAGTCTTGCAACCTTAAAAGAAAACAATATTGTGCTCGATAATCTTTCCCGTTCGGATGGTCTTACCGGAATTCTGAACAGAAGAGGATTTACGGATGCTGCAGAGGAATTACTTGAAACCAGCAGAAAAGAAGGGAAAATGGTATTGGTGACCTATGTGGACATGAATAATCTGAAGATTATCAATGACAGGTATGGACATGAGGAAGGAGACGTTTCCTTAAAGTTTATTGCAGAAACTTTATCCGATGTAGTGAAGGAGCGGGGAGTTGTAGGACGAATCGGCGGCGACGAGTTTGCATGTATTGTGGATTATGCAGAGGAGGATGATGGAGAGGCACTGCTGACAGGAATTTATACCAGATTTGACAGCTACAATGCCGGAAGCAGTAAGCCCTACAATTTAACGGTTTCTGCGGGAGCGCGCCTTTTGCGAAGCATAGAGAAGCTGACACTGAAAGAAGCTCTTACTCAGGCAGACGAAAAATTATATGAGGTAAAGAAGCTGCGGAGTAAGGAGGTTGCAAAGAGAATGTAAATTGTGATACAATATAGTCAAATCGTGTGTAAGGAGTTTGAAACCCATGAAGGGTACTTATGACCGGAAGGAAGAAATCCGGCAGTCCAAAAGGGTTTCTGCGGGGGCAGTTATCTGTGCAATTGTGTTTCCGCTGGTAATAAGCCTGATTCTTGTAATCAGGGTTGCTGCCCTGCAAAGTCAGGTTGAGGAAGTTGATGGAGCAGTTGTCGCGGTGCAGACAGAAGATGAGCAGGAAAATGGTATTTATACTACAGTGTCTGTGGAGATGTCAACCAGAAGTGAAAACGGGATTAGCTGGCCTGACGAAAAAGAGCAAAGCGATCAGGTTTGGGATAAGAAGATTTACCTGACTTTTGATGACGGACCCAGCAGGAATACAAATAGGATTCTGGATATTTTAAAGGAATATGATGTTAAAGCCACTTTTTTTGTGGTAGGTAAAACAGATGAAGAATCGATCAAGGCCTATCAGAGAATAGTATCAGAGGGGCATACGCTTGCCATGCATTCCTATAGCCATAAGTATGCGGAGGTTTATGAGTCTGAAGAGAGCTTTATCCAGGATCTGGAAGAATTGCAGGAGTATCTTTATCAGATAACGGGAGTATGGTCAAGATATTATCGTTTTCCGGGAGGAAGCTCTAACGCGGTGAGCAGAGTAGATATACAGGAGCTGATTCAGTATTTGGATGAAAGCGATATTACCTACTTTGACTGGAACATTGCTTCCGGAGATGCGGTAAGCGATATACTTTCTGCAGAAACAATCACGAGAAATTGTGTCAGCGGTATTGATAACCGGCCGGAGAGTATGATTTTGATGCATGATGCATTAGAAAAGAGCACAACGGTAGAAGCGCTGCCTCAGATTATAGAGCAGATCCAAGGCAGAGGCGATGCCGTATTTTTGCCGATTACAGATGAGACGGTTCCGATTCAGCATGTAATGGCAGACAAATAAGAATGTAAAAGACATGAATGGAGGATGTAAAAATGGGTTTTTTCTCAGATTTAAAGGATGACCTGTCTCAGGCAGTCAATGAATTGATGCCGGAAGAGGGGACAGAAGAAATTACAATGGCAGAGGCAGAAGAGCGGTTTGCAACGCCGGTAACAGAGCCTACGCCTGATTTTGGCGCTGATATCAGCCAAATGCTGGATAATTTGGAAACAGCACAGGAAGAAATACCGAAAGAGCCTGAGGAGGAACCTGTATATGTGGCTCCGGCACCGGTAAAGGCAGTGGCAGAACCAAAGATTATGTCATCACGTAAAAATGCAGATGAGGTTTCCGTATTTACGGAGTCTATGATTATTAATGGTAATATGGCAACAGAAGGCTCTCTGGAAGTCAGAGGCAGCATTGTTGGAAATGTGGAAGCTCTCGGCAAGCTGAATGTAACCGGGGTGATTCAGGGAAATGCCCAGGCAGCTGAAATTTATGCAGAAGGCGCTAAGATTACAGGTGATCTCAAAAGTGAAGGCAGTATTAAAGTGGGACAAAGCACAGTAATTATTGGAAATGTTTATGCAACCAGTGCAGTGATCGCAGGTGCTATTAAGGGTGATATTGATGTACGTGGTCCGGTTATTTTAGACACATCCGCAATTGTAATGGGTGATATTAAATCAAAATCAGTACAAATCAATAACGGTGCCGTGATTGAAGGTATGTGCTCACAGTGCTATGCGGAGGTTAATCCTACGTCCTTCTTTGAGGAACTGAAAAAAATGAAATAGAAAGGCATGGGCATGCAGAGAATTTTACTGAAATTAAGCGGAGAAGCTTTGGCGGGAGAGAAGAAAACCGGGTTTGATGAGGAAACTGTCAGAGAAGTAGCACTTCAGGTGCGTCAGCTTGTGGATGATGGGATACAGGTAGGAATTGTAACCGGGGGTGGCAATTTCTGGCGGGGAAGGACCAGCGAGAATATTGACAGAACCAAAGCCGATCAGATCGGAATGCTTGCAACGGTGATGAATTGTATTTACGTATCGGAAATTTTTCGGAGCGTAGGTATGAAAACAGCCGTTTTAACACCTTTTGAATGCGGAGCTTTTACCAAGCTTTTTTCCAAGGACAGGGCAAACAAGTACTTTGAAAAGGGTATGGTGGTATTTTTTGCCGGAGGAACGGGACATCCTTATTTTTCAACAGATACCGGCGTAGTGCTACGAGCTGTGGAGGTAGAAGCGGATGTGATTCTGCTTGCCAAGTCGATTGATGGTGTGTACGACAGTGACCCGAAATTAAATCCAAATGCGGTGAGGTATGATGAACTAAGCATTGATCAGGTGATTGCTGAAAACCTTCAAGTGGTCGATATGACGGCGTCGATTCTTGCCAGAGATAACAAGGTACCGATGTGGGTATTTAGCTTAAACGAAAAGGACAGTATTGTAAATACAGTTAAAGGGAACTTTAACGGAACAAAAGTAACAGTATAGAGATGAGATTGGGAAAGGCGTGGTTGCGGGTATGGATGAGAGAATTAAAGTATATGATGAAAAGATGAAAAAAACTTATGAACACTTAGAAGGGGACTATTTGGGAATCCGGGCAGGGCGTGCCAATCCGCATGTGCTTGACAAGCTTAAAGTGGATTATTACGGAACGCCAACCCCCATTCAGCAGGTGGGAAATATTACCGTACCTGAGGCAAGGATGATTCAGATTGCACCTTGGGAGAAGACGCTAATCAAAAGTATCGAAAAAGCAATTTTAGCTTCCGATATTGGTATCACACCTTCCAACGACGGATCAGTTATCCGGCTTGTATTTCCGGAACTTACAGAGGAGCGCAGAAAAGATCTTGTTAAGGATGTGAAGAAGAAGGCAGAAGAATGTAAGGTTGCCATTCGGAATATTCGAAGAGACGGAAATGATGCATTTAAGAAGCTTGCAAAGGCAGAGGTTTCCGAGGACGAAATCAAAGAACTGACGGATGACCTTCAGAAGCTGACTGATAAGTATGTTAAAGATGTTGACAAATTGATGGAAGAAAAATCAAAGGAAATTCTTACAGTATAGTCATTAAGAAGGAGGGGTATGCGGCTGGACCGGTCGTTGCCCCTTTATGCTTGTTTTATAAAGCTTTTAAAGAAATAAAGTTTGTCATCTTATGAGAAAGGTGTAAATTATGGCAGAACAAAAGGAGCTGATCATGCCCCGGCATGTGGCGATTATTTTGGATGGAAATGGCAGATGGGCAAAGAGTAAAGGAATGCCGAGAAACTACGGCCATGTGCAGGGAGCAAAGACGGTGGAGGTCATTTGTGAGGAAGCTTACCGGATGGGAATCCAATATCTTACGGTGTATGCGTTCAGTACGGAGAACTGGAACAGGCCCAAGGATGAAGTGGATGCGCTGATGAAGCTGCTCCGTAATTATATGAAGACCTGCCTTACTACGGCCAGAAAGAACCGTATGTGCGTTCGTGTGATCGGTGATAAGACCGGGCTGGATATGGATATTCAAAAACGAATTGCTGAATTGGAGGAGTCCACAAAGGATAATGATGGACTTCATTTTCAGATTGCTCTTAATTACGGAGGCAGGGATGAGATTGTCCGGGCAGTAAAAAAAATTGGCAGCCGTATTGCCGAAGGAGAAATTACTGCCGAGGAGGTGACGGAGGAGTATCTGTCTGGTATGCTGGATACTCATGGGCTGCCGGAACCAGACCTTCTGATACGTACTTGCAATGAGCAGAGAATATCGAATTTTCTTTTGTGGCAGCTTGCCTATACAGAGTTTTATTTTACACCAGTAGCCTGGCCCGATTTTTCAAAGGAAGAATTGATAAAAGCGGTGGAAGCATATAATCATAGAGACAGAAGATACGGCCTGATAAAGGAGGAATAAATTATGTTCTTGACCAGATGTATAAGCGGTGTCGTGCTGGTTGTGCTTGCACTTTTCACAATTTTGACCGGAGGTTATCTGCTTGCAGCCGTGTTGCTTTTTTTGGCGCTGACGGCATTTCATGAGCTCACAAAAGCATGTGGCTTATCCGGCAAGGCAGGTGGAACGAAGGGACTTGAAGTAATTGGCTATATTGGGATTGTAGCTTACTATTTACTGATGACTTTTTGCAAAGAGCGGATTTATCTCTTCCTTATGTTGATCGTGATTCTGGTGGCATTTATGTTCCTGTATGTGTTTTCTTTTCCCAAGTATCATGCGGAACAGATCATGTGTGCATTTTTTTGTGTGGCATATGCCCCGGTTATGCTTTCTTTTATCTTTCTGGTGAGAGAACTTCCCTACGGAATTTATTCGGTGTGGATGATTTTTATTAGCTCCTGGATTTGTGACACCTGCGCTTATGCAGTCGGGATGCTTATAGGAAAGCACAAGCTGGCGCCGGTGCTGAGTCCGAAGAAGTCCATTGAAGGTGCAGTGGGAGGAATTGTGGGTGCAGCGCTTGTAGGTGCACTTTATGCATACTTTGTGGTGGAGCCCGCAATCCGTGAGCAGAGGGTTACGTGGATCTTCGTGCTGATTAGTGCTGTGGGAGCGGTGATTTCCCAGGTGGGTGATCTGGCTGCTTCTGCTATTAAGCGTAATCATGAGATCAAAGATTACGGGAAACTGATACCTGGACATGGAGGGGTTATGGATCGGTTTGACAGTGTAATCTTTACAGCTCCCATGATTTATTTTCTGGCGTTGTTATTAATACATGGGTGATAAGCCTCGCTTTAATATTTGTTTGACATAAAGAAGGGTACAGATCAATGAAAAAAATTGGGATATTAGGTTCCACGGGTTCTATCGGAACGCAGACGCTTGAAATTGTAAGAAATAATAAAGATCTTCAGGTGACGGCACTTGCTGCAGGCAGCAGTGTTTCAAAAATGGAAGAGCAGATCAGAGAGTTTCTTCCCCCAATAGCTGTTATGTGGAGCGAGGAAGCTGCTGGGGAACTCAGAACAAGAGTGGCGGATACAAATACCAGAGTTTTAAGCGGTATGGAAGGGCTTTTAGAACTGGCAATCTGCCCGGAAATGGATGTTTTGGTGACGGCAATTGTGGGAATGATAGGGATAAAACCCACCATTGCAGCAATTGAGTCGGGCAAGACGATAGCTCTTGCAAACAAAGAAACGCTGGTTACAGCAGGGCATATCATTATGCCTCTTGCGAAAGAGAAAAAGGTATCGATTTTGCCGGTGGACAGTGAGCACAGTGCTATATTTCAGTCTATGCATGGAGAGAACAGGGAGAGAGTACGTAAGATTTTGCTCACCGCTTCCGGAGGTCCTTTTCGTGGGAGGAAGCGTGAGGAATTAAGTGACATTACCGTGGAGGATGCATTGAGGCATCCGAATTGGTCCATGGGCAGGAAAATTACAGTGGATTCCTCAACACTGGTCAATAAAGGACTGGAGGTTATTGAGGCAAAGTGGCTGTTTGGCGTGGAACCGGAAGCGATACAGGTGGTTATTCATCCCCAGAGTATTATCCATTCCATGGTAGAATATGCAGATGGCGGAATCATGGCGCAGCTTGGTATGCCGGATATGAAGCTTCCGATCCAGTACGCGTTGTTTTATCCGGACAGAAGACCAATGGAAGGAAAGCGTGTTGACTTTTTTGAACTTGGTTCCATGACCTTTGAAAAGCCAGATACAGATACTTTCAGAGGACTTTCCATGGCATATGAAGCAATTGCAGCAGGCGGAAGTATGCCTACTGTATTCAATGCGGCAAACGAAAAGGCGGTTGCACTTTTTTTGGATAAAAAGATCCGTTTTCTGGACATTTACGATTTGATACAGGGAGCAATGGAATCCCATAAGACGATTCAAAATCCCTCCGTGGAACAGATTCTTGAGGCGGAAGCGGAGGCTTATGACTATATTATGAACTCGGGCAGGAGGAGTTAAGATTGGCAGTTTCAATTATTTTCTTTTTGATCATCTTTTTTGTGGTAGTTATCTCTCATGAGTTTGGTCATTTCATTGTTGCAAAAAAGAATGGGATTCGTGTAGTGGAATTTTTTGTCGGAATGGGACCGTCGCTGTTTTCTTTTACCAGGGGAGAAACGAAGTATTCTCTGAAACTGTTTCCCATTGGCGGAGCATGTATGTTTGAAGGAGAGGATGGCCTTGCCACGGAAAAGGGAGAAGTATCGGAACGCGCGTTTCCCAACGCGCCAATCTGGTCAAGATTTGCGACTATTTTTGCAGGGCCGTTTTTCAATTTTCTAACTGCTTATGTTATGGCAGTCATTATTGTGTGGGCCTGTGGGGTGACAACCACAGAGGTTCATGCGGTTAATGAGGGGAGCAGCGCCCAGGCGGCGGGATTACAGACCGGAGATGTTATTACCCAAATTAATGGAAAACATGTACATTTAAGCGGAGAAATTACGTTGATTTCACAGCTCAACACCAAGGGAGAAGCAATGGAGGTCACTTATGAGAGAGAGGGGCAGAAGTATACTACAGTGATCAATCCTTCTTATGATGAGGCAGACGGGCGTTACTACATGGGAATTGCAGTCGGGGAGTATTTAGAGTGCAATGTCTGGCAGACCTTTAGTTATGCTTTTCATACTATGAAATTTTTTGCAGAGGCAACATTTAAGAGCCTTGGAATGTTGGTCACCGGACAGCTTTCCAGAAATGATGTTGCAGGACCGGTAGGATTGGTAAAAATGGTGGATGACGTTTATGATGCGGTAAAACCTTACGGTATCTGGGAAGTAGTGCTTAACATGATTAATATTGCATTACTTCTATCTGTCAACCTGGGTATTATGAATTTGCTCCCGCTTCCGGCTTTGGATGGCGGCCGATTGGTATTTTTGCTGATAGAGGCAGTCCGGGGAAAGCCAGTACCTCCTGAAAAGGAAGGATTGGTTCATTTTGCAGGAATGATGGCGCTTCTTGTGCTAATGGTGTTGGTTCTTTTTAACGATATAACAAAGTTCTTTTAATAGATTAATGATCTGATGTAAAAATCCTTGTGCAGAATTAACGAAAATGATCTTTTGGTAATTCTGTACAATGGATTTTTTTATTTTTAGCGGCTACAATGAATATATTCTATAATTCTTAATTTCAAAAGCGGTACTTCACCGCATTTTCAGTTATCAGAAAGAAATCAGAAAGGAAGAACGAAAATTGAAAATTATTTCCGGGATTTACTGGAATCAGGGAAGGCGGGAAACCAACCAGGATTCTATTTTGCTGCAGCAGGTGCGGACAGATTGCGGCAGAGTCCTGCTGGCGGTGGTGTGCGATGGAATCGGAGGTCTTGATCAGGGAGAGAATGCCAGCGGATATGTGGAAGAGAGGCTTCTGGAAGCTTTTTATCGGGAGACGGTTCCCCTGATTCAAAGGAGAAAAGGACAAAAATTGATTTTAAGAAGTCTTTTACGAAGACTTTATGAGGTTCGGGAAGAGCTAAATCGCTATGCGGCGGAGCGGGAGATCAATTTGGGAACCACCATGTCTTTGCTGCTATTGTGGAAGAGACAATACCTTATTCTGCATCTTGGAGACAGCAGAATTTATCATTATCAGGGAAGGAGAAGAAGACAATTGACGAAGGATCATTCGGATGGCGGAAATCGTCTGACCAGATGTATCGGTTCTTTTCCTTATCAAGCTCCGGATATCCGGTTTGGCAAACGGTGGGGGAAATGCGCCTTTCTTTTGTGCACCGATGGCTTCTATCGAAAACAGGATGAGACGGGATTTTCCCTTTTAAACCCGGCAGAAGTTGAAAGTACGCACCAGACGCAAAAAAGGCTTGAGGAAATGGCTAAGCTGGTATTAAAGAGAGGAGAGAAGGATAATCTGTCCGCTATCTATGTGAAGGTATATTAAGCTGCATAAAGAGGAGGAAAGGGCGGAACTTATTGAAAGGAAAGAGGAAAAGTTTATGGAAGATATGCTTCTTCAAAAGTATGAGATTATCAGCCCCATCGGCGGGGGAAAACAAGGGGAGGTTTTTCTGGCAAGGGATATCCATCTTGACCGGTTAGCGGCAGTAAAAATCTGCCGCACCGGAGAAAACACAGTGACGGAAAAAGATGGAGCGGAAGGTGAGAAGAACCAGAAAGATCAGATGATCAGAGAGGCAAGATTTTTAAAGGAACTAGAGCATCCGTATCTGCCAGCCGTATACGATTTTTTTCAGGAAGAAGGCAGAAGTTGTCTGGTGATGGAGTATGTGGAAGGAATTACGCTGCGGACTTATTTGAAGAAAAACAAAGTAGTGCCGGTGCAGCAGGCGGTTCAGTGGGCAGTCAGTTTGTGCGAGGTTCTCACTTATCTTCATGAAAGGGGACAGGAGGTAGTCTATCGTGATCTGAAGCCTGAAAATATCATGATCCGGCCGGATGGAAATATCAAACTTATTGATTTGGGAGGGGCGCTGTGTTATACGGACAGTTTGAATGGAACGGGAACCCTGGCAGGAACGCCGGGGTATTGCCCTCATGAGCAGTGGAAGGAAAGAAGGGGAGATATTACATGGGATATTTACAGCCTGGGAGTGGTTTTACATGAGATGCTTACGGGAATCCATCCATCCGGAATGTCCTGCGCGCTTTTGCCGATCAGGGGATATGATAAAAGTCTTCCCGCCGGTTTGGAAAAAGTTGTTGCGACTTGCACTGCCGAAAAAAGGGAAAACCGCTATCAAAGTATGGAGCAGGTGAAAGAGGCGCTGCTTCATTATGATCGGGTGGGAATTGGCGGAAAGCTATGGTGGAAAATGAAGAAATGCATGGTGTATGGTCTCTTCATTTCCGCTTTCGGAACAGTGGTAATTCCCCTGTTACGAGGTGTACCGGAAAGTGAGATTCCTTTTCCGTTTTTCAGAAATCCTATGCTTTTGACACTGGCAGCAATCAGTCTGAGGTTTCTCTTTTTTAGACAGCGAAGAGAGCGGGGCACTTTTTGGAAGCAGGAAAAGAATGTGAGGCTTACCGGGAAAAAGTTTTTTGGACTGTATCTGCTGTTTTTCTTTCTGCTGGGCTGTCGCTTTGGAGAAATGGGGGTGCTAAACAAAGAAAAAATTCTGGTTGGATTAAAACAGGGAGCTGTTGTATATGCCGGTGAAAAGGAGGAAAAGCTCTGGGTGGAGATGAGAGACGATTTGGGGAGAAAGATGCTTCTTAAGGATGGAGCGGTCTATAAGCCTAAAGAATGTGTCCGTTTTGAAATTCCGCTGAAAAGCCTCCCGGAAGAAACCATTCGTCTGCAGATGGCAGCAGAAGGAGAAGGGGGAAATCTGTATGTGAGTAGAGTGTTTCTGATTGGGAGAGAGGAGCTCCCATAAGGTAAAGAGATTGCTTACCCAACAGTGCTTGCGCTATTTTTACAAAAAGAAAGCATCTACCTTTCGATAGATGCTTTTGCAACAGAGTATTTTGTTGTAATATTATTTATCGTTACTTAGAATATCGAGGAGTTCCCTAGGCGTTACAACGAACGGCTTTTGAGGAAAATGCTTGATGTTTCCGGTCACAAGATATGCATTATCATCACGTTTTTCCAGTACAACCTCATAAAATGGCAAATCCTTCATGTCAGGAAGTATTGTGCCGGATGGCGAGGGATCAACCAATATACCGTATTTTTCAACGGCAGAGAGTAAATATTCGATGGTTTCACTCAGAAACCCAAATTTTTTTCGTGATAATACTTCCCGATATTCTTTTGTGATTACATTGCTGTAAACAGGGATGATCTCGCCGCTGAGAACCTTGCCTAACACCTGAACAGTGGCGGCATCATCTTTACTAGAGAGCAATGCTGATACAAGAACATTGGTGTCAATTACAGCATAGCAGATCATGCATCAGCCTCCATACGTGCAAGATTGATTTCCTTATTAATCTCATCTAAACTCATGTCTGCAACGTTGTTATCCTTGGCTTGTGCTCGTAAAGCTTTGAATGCCTGCATTGCACCTTCTCTGGTAATATCCGTTTCGGGAGAAGAAATCTCAAATGGAATCTTGCGTTGTCTTACTACAGCTCTGGCAAATACATTGATTGCAGTAGAAGCATTCATACCAAATTCTTGGCATAATCCATCAAACTGTTTTTTTAATACTTCATCCATGCGGACGCTGAAAGTAGCCTGTGCCATAGTTGCACCTCCTTTACATCTTTTCTATAGTATATCCAAAAAAGGTGCAAAAAGTCAACAATAGGAACCTGATGTGTGCAAAAGGCTTTGCATTCATCAGAATATGAATTATTTAGTAGAAATTAGCGTTGATCAGAGAGTGTTATGATGGTCAGAAGAAAGATTGATCTGGCGAAGCACTCTGCACGGATTTCCGACTCCAAGGGAATTAGCGGGGATATCCTTGGTAACAACACTTCCTGCACCGATGACACTGCCATCACCGATAGTTACACCGGGAAGGACGATGACACCGCCGCCCAGCCAACAGCCGTTTCCAATTCGGATGGGCAGGGCATAAGTACGGCAAAAATATTCTTTGTTTTCCGGCTGCCAGTCGGGTGTCAGACGGAGAGAAAGCTCTACGGGATGTGTTGCGGTATAAAGTTGTACGTTAGAAGCAATGAGTACATTGTCCCCGATTTCGATTTTATTGCAGTCTACAAATGTACAGTTCATGTTAACCGATACATTATTGCCGATATATATGTTACAGCCGTAATCACAGATAAAGGGGACGCCAACAGACACGTTTGTGCCCACATGTCCGAACAACTGCTTTAGCAGGGCGGACTTTTCTTCTTT
>CAMWJC010000013.1 GCA_947174495.1 uncultured Lachnospiraceae bacterium
TCTTTGAAGAACAGAAGGCAATTATGGAAGAGCATCAAAAGGAAGTTAAGGAAATCGAACCGGATGCTCCCGGGGCTGAGGCAATTGGAAGCAATCTATTTTACAATGGCTGGTGCACAGAAGGAAATGAATATATTTATACGCTTAATATGGCGTTTTATGGAGAGGAACAAGAAGACAACGACCATAATACAATATATAGGTTTGATAAAAGTAAAAATCAGTGGGAAATAGTTGTATCGTATGCAATGCCTCAGGAAGAACATTTGTATGATGAAAGTGGTGGAATTATTAGTGATAGGTATGTATGGGACTTAACATATTATAAAGGATACGTTTATTATATATTGGTGAATGATTATGCACCAGGCGAGGGACTTGGTAAAGAGTATTATTTCTACAGGGCATCTGAGCAGAACGGAAAAGTAGAAAAAATTGGAGAAGGTTTTGATAAATTTCATATTTATAATAATAAGATTTATTATAAAACATACAATCATTCTGACCAGAAAAGTTATTTTTGTAAGATGGATATCAATGGGACTAATCAAGAAATAGTGGGGGATTCGTTATCTTGGGTAAACGGAGAAAACTTTACAGTAGGAGGGGGATCCCTATATTGGGTAGATGAGAATAATAGCATTAGGGCAATGAACTTAGAGACAAAAAAAGAAAAAATTTTCGCCGTTAATCTTTATAGAATATCAAGCATTTATTATGAAAATGGAAATTTATATATTGATGCGGCTTTTATATATCAACTAAATTTAAACTCAGGGGATATTAAGAAAATTGTAGAAACAAAAACAGTGGCAACATGGATTTATAATGGATTTTTATATTATGTTGATTATATGACGAATAAAGATCAATATAATTATTATTTTTGGAGAAGAGATTTGTCATCGGATGAAATTATCAAATGGTATGAAATTTTGATTCCCCGAAATGATAATGTTCTTTCGACTTATGTTCATTTGGAAGCAGCAGGGAACAGTATATTGTTTCAAGTTTGGATTAGATATTTGTCGGAATATAAGTATGGTTCATGTGAGTACAGTTATTTTATGAAAAAGATTGATGAAATAGAGCAAATAGAGTAAGAAAAGAGGACAGGAATGAACAGACTTAAAGAGATATTAGGAAAACAGGAGGTTGGCACTGACAAATAATATGTGGATTGCTGGTAAGTGAGAAATTTTTTCTTTTCTTTGCCATAAAATTCTGAAACATATACAGGATTATGTGTCTGATAATAGTAAAATTGGATTTTGGCACAGCATATTGTGTTGTGCACATTTTCCTATGCATTTTAGATCATAAAATTTCTTTGGGACAAACAGCATTTTATATGCTATAGTTTATCATATTCTTATAATTCTTGAATTAACAAATTCTTAGATTTGTGTGTTTTGCATATTCGGCAGGTTCTGCCAGAAATTTCAAACCATTTTTAATTTAACATAGGACAGTTCACGAAGAGCACAGAAGGAGGATTTTAAATGGCAACAAAACTGAAAAAGTACTTTCCCATAATCAGGGAAAAGGAGGAGGTACTTGCTGAAATCAGAAAGAGCAAGGCGCTTCAGGAGAAGTTTGATAAATGGGAAGAGGAACAGAGAGAAGAATTCTTAAGTCTCTGTACCGGAGTGAAGGGACTAAAGCTTTTGTATGACGGATTTTTCAAAGAGGTTATGAACCCGGAGTATGTACCAGAGAGATTAAATGATTTTCTCTCCCATATGCTGGGTCAGAAAGTCAGGGTCTTAAAGGTTTTGCCTGCTGATTCGGTCAGGATCGCAGACGAGAGTTCCCTTCTGATTATGGATATTGTGGTGGAACTGGAAGATGGAAGCATTGCAAATCTTGAAGTGCAGAAAGTCGGATATTTGTTTCCGGGACAGAGAAGTGCCTGTTATTCAGCAGATCTGCTTCTGAGACAATATAAGAGAGTAAGAGGCGAAACAGATGAAAAGAAAAAGTTCAGTTATCGCGACATCAAGAGCGTCTATACAATCGTTTTATTCGAAAAAAGTCCGAAGGAATTCCATGATTTTCTTGAAGAGTATTATCATTTTTTCGAACAAAAATCCAATACAGGGTTAGAAATGGAATTATTGCAGAAATATCTGTTTATTCCCCTTGACATCTTCCGAAAAAATAAGCACAATGGAGATATAAAGGAAAAACGAGATGCATGGCTGACCTTATTTTCCAGTGATGATCCGGATATGATTATAGAACTTATTGAAGAATATCCGGAATTTCGACAAATATATGAGGAAGCCTATGAGATCTGTCTGGACGTGGAGAGGGTGATGGATATGTTTTCGAAGGAACTCTATGAAATGGATAAAAATACCACGCAGTACATGATTGATGAGCTGCAGGGGACGATTGATAAGCAGAAACAGGAGATTGATGAAATAAAGGAAGAACATGCAAAGGAAAGGAACGAGATGCAAAGGCAGGAAATCAGAAATGTTGTGAAGATTTTGAGGGCTGAGGATGTGCCTGAGCAGAAAATCAGAACTCGGATTTGTAAACAGTATCAGATCAGTGAGGAGCAAGTGAGGGAGTTTCTTGATTAAGAATATAAGTAAAAAGTAAAAATGATGCAACTTTGATGCAAAAATGATGCAATTATGATGCATAGGGTATGTAAAATGGCAGTGTAGGATGAGATTTTTATGAAATCCGTCCGCACTGCTTTTTTATTTTAGAGGAAATTTAAATGCAGGGCAGTAGATTTCAATGTCTCCATGAAAATATAAAGTATAGTAACGAGAGGAAATGTATGGAATTTTCTGCAAGATATCAAAGACAGTTGGGATATGCGGTATTAATATTACTTATTGTTACCTTACAAGGATGTGGCAATGAGGAATCCGTTTTGAATAAGGATGTGAAGGTGTTGGAAACGAAAGAGGAAAGTTATGAAGAGGCGACAGAGAAAAAAGAGTGGGAACCTTGTTATGAACTGGCAGATAAGAGTTTGCTGCAATGGGAATGGGTTAGGGAAACAGAAACTGAGGACTATTATATAGTAGAGAAACAAGATGGGGATAGAATATATCCGCAGATTTTCTTAAAAGAAGGAAAAAATATTTTTTGTGGGACAGAGCATCTAAATTACTTGCTTAGCGCTAAATTCATGAAAGACTACAATATTTTATATGCGGACTGCCATTATATCAGTATATGGTGGTTATGTACGAATGAAGAGATATATATATCGAATATAAATTTGCAATGTCCGGTTACAGAGAGTTTTATATCGGGGATGGATAGTTTGTCTTTTGTACAGGATGATAATGATTACAGATATGCACCATGGCCATCCAATGGCATTGTCATAGTTCTTGATAATATCATGAAAGAGATAGAAAAGGGCAATTGTTATTTGGACCAAAACGCTTATAATGTGTGGAAGAAAAGTGCAGAAGAGTTTATCGAGAGCATACGCAAGCAGTTTAAGGAGATAGAAGAAGGAGGATTTGACGAGGCATATTGCATCAGATTTTGGGGAAATGAAAGCAAAAAGGCATATCGAATGTATTTGCGTGAAGGTAGGGTAGGGTTCTATATTCATCCTATAAATTACTGGGAGAAAAATGTTAGTAGGAAGAAAGAGGAGGATTTAGATGATTTCCGAATAGAAGTGGCATATGACTGGCAGAAGGATGCATCTGCATATCATATGACCTATGAGGTATATGGGCAGCCATATGAAGGAGAACGGTACGGGGAGTCATTTGCAGGTAATACGTTTAGAACTTTTTATTACTCACAAGTTAGAGGATTGGAAGAGGAGATACAAAGTATACTGAACAAAAATATGGAGAAAGATTTCAAGGATAATTTGGAACTTATGACACTGGATAAGTGGAATGAAAGACTAAAGGGTTATAGGTGGAAATGGGATGAAATACCTCCTATAAATAATCCAATGGTGACGTATCAGACGGAGAAGTACCTGTGCATTCGGCAGGATATAATTATGAATGAAGGTGAGGTCTTGCGTTATGCAGGGGGATGGAGACGGTATCATGTTTATAATCTGAAAACAGGGAAAAGTTTGAAATTAGAGGACATTCTGAATTTGGACGAAAATTTTGTGAGATGGCTTAAGGATGAAAAGAAAGTGGAAGCAAGGACGAAATGGTATGAAGGAATGTCAGATTTTGATGCCATGGTAGAAGATATGAAAGAAGATTTGGAAAAATATCCGGAAGAGTTATTATCTTCTGTTTTGAAGGATGCGGAATTTTGGATGAAGGATGGTGGCCTTTATATCAGGCTGCCTTATTATGATAAGGAATATGGAACTATACTGTATACAGGCTTGGGAACAGACTCGCCTTCTTATATATGTTATGCTGAAATGAGAATTGCAACGAAGGAGCTGGAAGAATTCTTGAAGGTAGAACCATGGTAAGGGAACTGAAGAGGTGATAAAATAGGTATTTCATGGAAAAGAACTTTGATAAATCCAGAGAAATAAGCACAGTGGAGATGTAAAGGCAATCGATGAAATATAAAGGGGTGAAGCGATATGAAAAGATTGTACAAATATTTAATTGTTAGTATAGCAGTATTTTTCATCATTTGCTTTATAGTAATATGTTTTATTAATAAAGGAGAAGGAAAGGTTTTGTGCAATGAAGTGGAGGATGGGTATGAAATAGTCTTGTATGATAGTTGGGGAAGTGTAATCGATACAATTTGGTCTCCAGTAGAACCGGGAATTCATGATGTGACAGATGAATTGGTAGAAATTGTAATAAGTGTGGGATCTCCGGCTCGCTATATTTTCTATTTTGATAAGAGGAACAATAAGGTGTCAGACACTTTCTTTAATCCTATTTTGGTAGATAATAGGTATATTGCTTACATGGAGGTTGAGCCGGAGGAAGGAATAATTATAAAAGATTTATTTGATGAAAGTAAATTTTATAAAAAAATAGTTAGAGATTTTTCTTCAGGAACAGTTATGTTTTTTGATTCTATTGTAAGTATAGAAGTATTAAATAAAAATGATTTTCTGGTTGAATATCTTAAGGGGGAAGATTACGAAGTAGTAAAGGAAGTTATACCAATAAATGATTAAGGAAAAAGAAAAATGAAAAAAATAATTGTATGCGTAGTTGCTGGAATAATGATAGTATCAGCAATATTTATGGCTAAATATTATGAGAAACAAAAGGTTTTACGTGAGTTGGAAAGTTTAGAAAATGGATACCGGGATTTTCCATTAGAAGGTTATAAAAATAATTTTGTTAATTTGGATATAGAATATGTGGGGCAAGCAAAAGTGAGTGCAGAAAAGACTGGAGATTTTGAAATATATACTATGAAAGAAGGCCCCAGGTTTGATGGTGATACACTGTATGCTATTGACGGATATCTTTTCATTTCGGACGAAATGACATTTGAAATATACAAAGACATTTATTTTGATTTGTATAATATTGACTTTGTATTAGATTATGAAGAAGGAAAATGGTATGTAATGTCAATCGGGAGGGAACTAAAATGGTTGCAATTTAATCCAGATTGGATTAGTCAATTTGGAACAATCGCTAATAGAGTTGGCTTCGATTGGAATGAAGAAATTGTTCCCTATACTGTTTATGTGTATGAGTTTTCTTATGACAATAAAAAATATGGAAATTTAGGGGAAATGCTGTTAGAGTTTTGATGTATTAGTAATTATAACAGGCAAAGTGATACAGCTAGGCTGTTTAGAGCATGTAAAAAAGCAGTGTAGAATGGGATTTCATTTAATCCATTCAACACTGCTTTTTGGCTGTCAATTCGATTATACACAAATTATTTTTGACGATTTTCCATCGCTGCCCTTACAAATCCCTTGAATAAAGGGTGAGGCCTGTTTGGGCGGGATTTCAATTCCGGGTGTCCCTGAGTTGCAAGGAAGAAAGGATGACCCGGCAGTTCACACATTTCTACAATCCGGCTATCCGGGGAAAGCCCAGAGAGTTTCATGCCGTGTCCGGTGAGAGTCTCGCGGTAATCATTGTTGACTTCGTAGCGGTGTCTGTGCCGCTCATGAATGATTTCTTCACCATACAGAGCATAAGCTCTTGACTCCTTGTCAAGTACGCAGGGATAGGAACCAAGCCGCAGGGTGCCGCCGATATTTTTTATGCCGTTCTGGTCAGGCATCAGAGCAATGACCGGGTGGGAAGTGGCAGGATCAAGCTCAATGCTGTGTGCATCGTGATAACCGATCACATTACGGGCAAATTCCACAATAGAAAGCTGCATCCCCAGACATAATCCCAAAAAGGGAATCTGGTGGGTACGGGCGTAAGTGATGGCATGAATCTTTCCCTCAATACCCCGGGAACCAAAGCCGCCGGGAACAAGGATTCCATCGACAGAACCCAATAGTTCTTCTACATTTTCCGGAGTGACTGTTTCGGAATCAATCCAATTGATATTTACGGCAGCATGATTTGAAATGCCGCCATGCTTTAATGCTTCTACAACACTGATGTAAGCATCATGAAGCTGAACATATTTGCCCACAATGGCAATGGTTACCTCATCGGATAGAGAACGCAGGGATGCCACCATCGCTTTCCAGTCGGAAAGGTCGGGCTCCGGGCAGTCCAGATTCAGGCATTCGCAGGCAACCTGGGCCAGATGCTCGTTTTCCATAGCAAGAGGGGCTTCATACAGATATTCCACATCCAGATTCTGCAGAACATGATTGCTGGGAACGTTGCAGAACAGAGCAATTTTGTCTTTAATCCCCTGATCTAAAGGATATTCACTGCGGCATACGATAATGTCCGGCCAGATTCCCATACTCTGCAATTCTTTAACGCTTGCCTGAGTAGGCTTGGTTTTCATTTCCTGAGACGCTTTCAAATAAGGAATCAGAGTGACATGAATTAAAATCGCATTATCGTGCCCCACTTCATGTTGAAACTGACGGATAGACTCCAAAAAAGGCTGACTTTCAATATCCCCAACGGTTCCGCCAACTTCAATAATGGCAATTTGGATTTCATTATCGGATGAATTGTGGTAAAAGCGGCTTTTAATTTCATTGGTGATATGAGGAATTACCTGTACGGTTCCGCCGCCATAGTCGCCCCGGCGTTCCTTTTGTAATACAGACCAATAAATTTTTCCGGTGGTTACATTAGAATTTTTATCCAGATTTTCATCAATGAATCTCTCGTAATGTCCAAGATCCAGATCTGTTTCCGTACCATCTTCCGTGACAAAAACTTCACCGTGCTGGATGGGATTCATAGTGCCGGGATCTATGTTTATGTAGGGATCAAATTTCTGCATGGTCACTTTGTAACCGCGGGCCTTTAAAAGCCTGCCTAATGATGCGGCCGTAATTCCTTTGCCCAGCCCGGAAACCACACCGCCTGTTACGAATACGTATTTTACTGACATAACGACTCCTTAGTTTTAATCAAAAATAAAAAAGACGCCACGAGTCCTATACTCAAAGCGCCTTTGCTTTAACAATAAAATTTTAGCACTGGTGGATGGGAGATGTCAATTTAATTTTACGATAAACAGTTCAGCAACGCCCATTCGCAAGGCACACCGAACTGTTTATAAAATTTTGAGATTCATTCATTTCTTTTTTATGGAATAATTGAGAAAGCTGTGCTACAATTAAAAGCGATATGTGCAGACAAAAGAAATGTAGGGAGCGGACAGGTTCGGACTATGAGGATAGGATTTGACAACGAAAAGTATTTAAAGATGCAGTCAGAGCATATAGAGGAGAGAATTAATAAATTCGGAGATAAATTATATCTGGAATTTGGCGGAAAACTGTTTGATGACTATCATGCATCAAGAGTGCTTCCCGGATTTGAGCCGGACAGTAAGCTGCGCATGCTGATGAAGCTTTCAGACCGGGCAGAGATCATTATTGTAATAAATGCGGCGGATATTGAAAAGAATAAAATACGCGGTGATCTGGGCATTACCTACGATGAAGATGTGCGCAGGCTGATGAAGGAGTTTGAGAGCCGCGGACTTTATGTGGGAAGTGTGGTTCTTACTCATTATGCGGGTCAGACGGGCGCAGCTGTTTTTAAAGAAAGGCTTGAAAAGAAAAATGTAAGGGTATACCTGCATTATACCATAGAGGGATACCCTTCCAATATCCCGCTGATTGTTAGTGATGATGGATATGGAAGGAATGAATACATTGAAACCACCAGGCCTTTGGTTGTGGTTACAGCTCCCGGCCCGGGAAGCGGTAAGATGGCTACCTGTCTGTCTCAGCTTTATCATGATAATAAAAGAGGAATCAAAGCGGGTTATGCGAAATATGAGACTTTCCCTATCTGGAACATTCCGTTAAAGCATCCGGTTAATCTTGCTTATGAGGCGGCAACCGCTGACTTGAATGATATTAATATGATAGATCCTTTCCACTTGGAAGCTTATGGAGAGACTACAGTCAATTACAACCGGGATATTGAGATTTTTCCGGTGCTGAATGCAATCTTTGAAGGGATATACGGGGAAAATCCTTACAAATCTCCGACGGATATGGGTGTAAATATGGCGGGTAACTGTATTGTTGATGATGAGGCGTGCAGGGAAGCTTCTCACATGGAGATTATCCGGCGTTATTATACCGCATTGAATGGTGTTGTCAAAGAGAAAGCCGGTGAAAATGAAGTTTATAAGATTGAACTTCTGATGAAGCAGGCCAAGATTACTACAGATGACCGCAAGGTAACGGTAGCAGCAATGGAACGGGAGAAGGAGTTGGGAGTCCCCACGGCGGCAATCGAGCTTTCCGATGGTACGATCATTACCTCCAAGACCTCGGATCTTTTGGGCGCATCGGCAGCATTACTTCTTAATGCATTGAAATACCTGGGAGATGTGGATCATGATACCCACTTGATCTCGCCGGAAGCAATCGGACCGATCCAGGAACTGAAGACGAAATATTTGGGAGGGAAAAACCCCAGACTGCATACGGATGAAGTACTGATTGCGCTTTCCATTTCTGCCTTAACGGATGAAAATGCCAAGAAAGCGCTGGAACAGCTTCCGAAACTGAAGGGGTGTCAGGTACATACTTCCGGAATGCTATCCAATGTCGATATCAACACGTTTAAAAAGCTGGGGATTGATCTTACCAGCGAACCAATAATAAAAGGAAAGAGTAATTAATTCAATGAGTGAAAATAATCTGAACAAATATGACGGGGGAGTTGGCGGAAACGGAGGACCGCCGAATGGGAATGCAGGAGGTAATAACGGCGGTAACGGGAACGGAGGAAAGGATCCCCGGAAGCAGAACATTATCATGTTTCTGATTGCGGCGTTGATTTCCCTGTTGCTTATCAGCTCTTTTGTGAAGCTGCTCACCGGAGGGTCAGAGAAGGAAATTTCATACAATGAATTTATTTCCATGCTTGAGGATGGAAAGGTTGAGACCGTTGTGATCGGAAGCGACAGGGTCTATATTCAACCTAAGTCAGAAAAAGAGTCTGCCAATCCCATCCTTTATCTGTATGGGATGAATCCTTCGGTGTCTTATTATACGGGAAAGATTGAAGAGGATGATACACTGACAGCCCGTCTTCTTAAGTATGAGGTGGAGGTCAAGGGACAGGTAGCTGATAGTACCAGCGCTATAATAGGCTTTCTGTTGTCTTACGTGTTTCCGTTCCTTATAATGTGGGTATTTTTGGTATTTTTGTTTCGGAAAATGTCCAAGGGCGGCGGTCCAATGGGTGTAGGAAAGAGCAATGCCAAGGTCTATGTACAGAGAGAAACGGGAATCACCTTTAAGGATGTGGCCGGAGAGGATGAAGCCAAGGAATCCCTGCAGGAGGTTGTGGACTTTCTGCACAATCCGGGTAAGTACGGAAAGATTGGTGCAAAGCTTCCAAAGGGTGCACTGCTTGTGGGACCTCCCGGAACCGGTAAGACACTTCTTGCCAGGGCGGTGGCAGGAGAAGCAAAGGTTCCTTTTTTCTCCTTATCAGGTTCGGATTTTATTGAGCTGTATGTCGGTGTTGGAGCATCCCGTGTGAGGGATTTGTTTAAAGAAGCAACCAAGAATGCACCGTGTATTATTTTTATTGATGAGATTGATGCCATTGGCAGAAGCCGTGACAGCAAATACGGAGGCGGTAATGAAGAGCGTGAGCAGACTTTGAATCAGCTTCTTTCTGAGATGGATGGATTTGATACTTCCAAAGGTATCCTGGTGCTTGGAGCTACCAACCGTCCGGAGATTCTGGATAAGGCGCTGCTTCGTCCGGGACGTTTTGACAGGAGAATTATCGTAGATAAGCCCGATTTGAAAGGGCGTGTTGAGATCTTAAAGGTTCATGCCAAGGATGTACATCTTGCAGATGACGTGGATCTGGATGCTATTGCGCTTGCGACCAGCGGCGCCGTTGGAGCAGACCTTGCTAATATGATCAATGAAGCTGCCATCAATGCAGTACAGCGCGGCAGGGAATATGTGACTCAGAAGGATCTTTTTGACGCTGTGGAGCAGGTTCTGGTGGGGAAGGAAAAGAAGGACCGTATCATGAGCACTGAAGAGAGAAAGATTGTCTCCTATCATGAAGTCGGGCATGCGCTAATCAGTGCATTACAAAAAAATTCCGAACCGGTGCAGAAGATCACCATTGTTCCAAGAACCATGGGAGCGCTGGGCTATGTTATGCATGTGCCGGAGGAAGAAAAATATCTGCAGACGGAAGCAGAACTTCATGACAGACTGGTAAGTCTGCTTGGAGGCCGTGCGGCTGAGGAGATCGTGTTTGGTAATGTGACCACGGGTGCGGCAAACGATATCGAGCAGGCTACCAATATGGTTACCAATATGATCACGCGCTTTGGTATGAGCAAACGGTTTGGCCTTATGGGGTTAGCTACCGTGGAGAGTGAATATCTGGGCGGCGGAGCACGGCTTACCTGCAGTGACCGGACGGCTGCGGATGTGGATACTGAGGTGATGGAAACCTTAAAGCAATGTTATGAGGAAGCAAAAGTACTTCTTTCGGAGAACAGGGAGATCATGGATAAACTGGCTGCTCATCTGATTGAGAAGGAGACCATCAGCGGTAAGGAATTCATGAAGATCTATCGCGCAGAAAAGGGAATCCCGGAACCGGAGGAGAGTGAAGAAGAGACAGGAAAGGAACCTGAAAAATCAAAAGAAGATGATTTTTTTGCGAAAAAGGAAGATGCTTTTTTTGAAAGCGGTGTTTCCGGAGGGAAAGATGCCGGGGAGGAGCAGAAGGCAGAGAATGCACAGGAACCTTCTTCCGAAAAGATAGATGGAGAGACGGAAGAAAAGCAGGAATCTTTGCCCAAAGAGGAAGAAAAGCCAGATGGCGGAGATGAAATGAGCAAAAGCCAGATGACAGGCCGGTTTTCAAATTCATCATTGGATATTAAATAGATAGAGCGAAAACAGGACATCATTATGCGGACAGCAAACGGGCTATAATGATGTCCGTTTGTTTCTCTTATGGGAAATTTCTTTGAATACTCTTGTAAGAGAAACAGTATTTTTAAAAGAGGGGACAAAAATGTTTGATGTTCAGGAGGAACTGAAAAAGCTTCCGGGCTGTCCGGGAGTCTATATTATGCATGATGATAAGGACGAAATCATCTATGTGGGAAAAGCCATTAATCTGCATAACAGGGTCAGGTCTTATTTTCGTAAAAATATCGGCAGAGGGCCCCAGATTGATAAGATGGTTTCCCTGATCAGCCGGTTTGAATACATTGTGACGGATTCCGAACTGGAAGCGCTGGTATTGGAAAATAATCTGATTAAGGAGCATCGTCCCAAGTATAACACCCTGCTTAAGGACGATAAGACTTATCCTTATATTAAAGTAACAGTTGCAGAAGATTATCCAAGAGTCCTTTTTTCCCGGCAGATGAAAAAGGACCATTCCAGATATTTTGGTCCTTATACAAGTGCAGGGGCGGTAAAAGACACGATCGAATTGATCAATAAGCTGTATCAGCTTCGAACCTGTAATCGAAACCTGCCGAAAGACTGTGGGAATGACAGGGCATGTCTGAATTATCATATTAAGCAATGTCTTGCGCCCTGCCAGGGATTGGTTTCCAAAGAGGATTATCAGCAGCAGGTGAAAAAGGCTCTGGATTTTCTGAACGGAAGTTATCAGGAAACGCTAAAAAATCTGGAACAGCAAATGCAGCAGGCATCTGAAAACCTGGATTTTGAGGAGGCCATCCGGTACAGGGATCTGTACAACAGTGTGAAGCAGGTGGCTTTGAAACAGAAGATGGAAGGCAGCGATGGGGAGGATAAGGATATCATTGCATTGGCGGCGGATGAACAGGATGCAGTGGTACAGGTCTTTTTTGTCCGTAATGGGAAACTAATTGGAAGAGAACATTTCTATATGACACACGCGTCAGGAACATCCAAACCTCAGATTCTTCTCGACTTTGTGAAACAGTTCTATGCGGGGACGCCGTTTATTCCCAGGGAACTGATCCTTCAGGAAGAGATTGAGGATATGGAAATTATCGAAAAATGGCTTACCGGGCGAAAGGGCAGCAGGGTCTATCTGAAGGTTCCGCGAATCGGTTCGAAGGAGAAGTTGGTCGAACTTGCCGCCAAAAACGCCATGCTGGTGCTTTCCCAGGATAAGGAGAGGATTCGTAGAGAAGAAGGAAGAACCATCGGTGCAGTAAAGGAGATTGCCGGTCTATTGGGACTTACGCAGATCAATCGGATGGAGGCATTTGATATTTCCAATATCAGCGGCTTTGCCAATGTGGGATCTATGGTTGTCTATGAAAAAGGAAAGCCGAAAAAAAGCGACTATCGGAAGTTTAAAATAAAAACAGTGTCGGGACCGGATGATTACGCCTGTATGAAAGAGGTTTTGACTAGAAGATTTGTACACGGAATGGAGGAACAGAAGGAACTGTCACAAAAAGAACTGGAAAATGAGTTTGGCAGCTTTACGAAGTTCCCGGATCTGCTTTTGATGGATGGCGGTAAAGGGCAGGTGAACATTGCTCTGCAGGTGCTTAAGGAGCTGGAACTGGACATTCCGGTGTGCGGTATGGTAAAGGACGATAATCATAACACCAGAGGGCTTTATTATAATAATAAAGAAATTCAGATTGACAGAAGCGGGGAAGGCTTTAAATTAATTACAAGAATTCAGGATGAGGCTCACCGGTTTGCCATTGAATATCATCGGTCTCTGCGTTCTAAAGCACAGGTTAAGTCGGTACTGGACGAAATTCCGGGGGTAGGGCCGTCCAGAAGAAAAGCTCTGATGCGGCGATTTAAATCTATTGAGGAAGTAAAAAATGCGGATGTGGAGACACTTTCAGGATTAGATGAGATTCCGGAATCCGTGGCCAAGGGAATTTATCAGTTTTTTCATGCGCAGCAGGAACAAAAAAGCACAGGAAACGATGCGACTGGGCAGGGGACGGACTATTGAGAATAACGTCTTTCTGTGTTATAATCATCGAAAAGGACGAAACAAGCAAAAAGGAGCAGGAACATGTCAAGTGTTAAGTTGGAAGAAATCATCGAAAAAACGAAATTGGAAAATCTGACCCCGGAATTAGATATTTCCAAAATTAAAATCACACAGCCGGATGTTAACAGACTGGCACTTCAAATGGCAGGTTATTTTGAGCATTTTGAGGCAACCAGACTGCAGATTATCGGATTTGTGGAATATACCTACATGGAAGGACTTCCGGAAGCAAGGCAGAAAGAGATTTTTGAAAGAATTCTTTCCTGTGAGATACCGGCCATTGTTTTTTGCCGGGAACTGCAGCCGGCTGAGCTTTTTATCAAAACGGCGATTGCCCATGGGGTACCAATATTGATGAGTAAAAAGGCAACGTCTGCATTTACGGCGGAGATCATCAGGTGGCTGAATGTAAGGCTGGCACCCTGCATTTCTGTTCACGGTGTACTTGTGGATGTTTTTGGTGAGGGTGTTCTGATTACTGGTGAAAGCGGAATTGGAAAATCGGAAGCGGCTCTGGAGTTGATTCGTAGAGGCCACCGTCTGGTTACGGATGACGCGGTTGAAATTCGAAGAGTCAGTGATGAGACGCTTGTGGGATCTGCACCGGATATCACCAAGCATTTTATTGAGCTTCGGGGCATTGGCATTGTGGATGTGAAAACCCTGTATGGTGTATCCAGTGTAAAGGATACGCAGAGTATTGATCTGGTTATCCGCTTAGAGGACTGGGATAAAGAAAAGGAATATGACAGGCTTGGTCTGGAGGAAGAATATACAGAATATCTGGGAATAAAGCTTGTATGCCATAACATCCCTATCCGTCCCGGACGTAATCTTGCCATCATCTGTGAGTCCGCAGCAATTAACCATCGTCAGAAGAAGATGGGATATAATGCGGCACAGGAGCTTTACAGAAGAGTACAGGAATCGCTTACAAGAAGACGGGATGAGGATGAAGAAGAGGATTGATGTTCCCATTTTTGTTTCTTATGAATAAATTTAAAGAACAATAATAAAGATAAAGAGAGGGATATTTATGAGTCAGTATGTTTTTGGAGTGGATATCGGGGGTACAACCGTAAAGCTGGGGCTATTTGATACAGAAGGAAATCTTTTGGATAAGTGGGAGATACCGACCAGAACCGAAGAAACAGGAAGCTATATTCTCCCGGATATTGCTAAGGACATCCAGCAGAAGATAGAAGAAAAGCAAATATCGAAAGAGATGGTTGTGGGCGTAGGCGTTGGAGCGCCCGGTCCTATCGACAATCAGGGAGTGGTTCACCGGGCAGTCAATTTAGGCTGGGGAGTTTTCAGTATTAAGGACACCCTTGAGGAGATTTTGAAGGTGCCGGTTATGGCGGGCAATGACGCGAATGTGGCGGCTCTTGGAGAGATGTGGAAGGGCGGCGGTCAGGGAAGCAGTGATTTGATCGTTGTTACATTAGGTACCGGTGTCGGAGGCGGAATCATTGTTGATGGAAAGATCCTTACAGGCGCTACGGGAGCGGGCGGTGAGATTGGTCATATTCATGTTGAGGACAATGAGAGTGAAACATGTGGATGCGGAAACATGGGCTGTCTGGAGCAGTACGCATCGGCAACCGGAGTTACAAGGCTTGCAAACCGTAAACTTAAGGAAAGTGAGAGAGATAGCGCACTTCGTGGCGGGGAAGTTTCTGCAAAGACTGTTTTTGATGCGGTAAAGGCAGGAGATTCCCTTGCAATAGAAGTTGCGGAAGAATTCGGAAAGTATCTTGGGAACTGCCTTGCGGCAATTGCCGGTGTAGTAAATCCTGAAGCTATCGTGCTTGGCGGAGGAGTATCAAAGGCAGGAGAGATTCTGATAAAGTATATTAAGCCTTATTATGAGAAAAATGTATTTCACGGAAGCAGGAATGTGAAATTTTCTCTGGCGACTCTTGGAAATGATGCAGGGATTTACGGTGCGGCTAAGCTCGTGCTGGATACTTTTCAGTGACAGTAAAACTTAAACAGAACAGCAGGTGTGAAAGTGGTAACAATCAGTTCAGCTATTTATGAGTTCTTGTCGGCACATGTGCCGGAAGAGGATATTCTTTTTAATGAACCTATGTGCAGGCACACAACCTTTCGTGTGGGGGGCGATGCACAGTGCTTTGTGCGTATCAGTGACAGAGAGCAGCTTCGGAATATTATTCCGTATTTACAGCAGGTGGAAGTTCCATTCTTTATTCTTGGAAACGGTAGTAACCTGTTGGTAGGGGATAAAGGATATCAGGGAGTTGTTTTACAGATTGGGAACCGGATGAATCAGATCATCGTAGACGGAGAAAGTATTATTGTGCAGGCGGGAGCGTTGCTCTCCCAGGTTGCAAAAGCCGCTCTTGAAAATGAGCTTACCGGCTTTGAATTTGCATCAGGAATCCCCGGAACAATAGGAGGCGGTGTTGTGATGAATGCCGGTGCCTATGAGGGAGAAATGAAGCAGGTGGTGGAACGGGTAACGGTAATGGACAGACAGGGCGAAGTTCTGGAACTTTCGGGAGATGAAATGGAATTCGGATATCGAACCAGCATCATTAAGAACAGGCCGTTTATTGTATTGGAGATACGTCTTAAGTTACAACAGGGAAAGGGCGAAGAGATCCGGGCCAAGATGGATGAACTTGCGCTCAAAAGGAAAGAGAAACAGCCGTTGGAGTTTGCCAGTGCAGGGAGCACCTTTAAAAGGCCGGAAGGATATTTTGCAGGAAAGCTGATTATGGATGCAGGATTACGAGGGTATTCCATCGGGGGCGCATGTGTGTCGGAGAAGCATTGTGGATTTGTGGTCAATACTGGAAGGGCGACTGCCGCAGACGTGGCAGAGGTTATTTTGGAGGTAAAAGACAGAGTAAAAGAACGATTTGGTGTGACATTAGAGCCAGAAGTAGTTTTTCTGGGGGATTTTTGAGGAGGAAACCATGCGTTTTGTTGTTGTGACGGGAATGAGCGGCGGCGGAAAAAGTACGGCGCTCAGAATGCTGGAAGATGCGGGATTTTATTGTGTGGACAACCTTCCAGTGCTTCTGATCGAAAAGTTTGTTGAGCTTATTGCGGCACCGGGAGGAGAAGTGACTAAGGTTGCCCTCGGACTTGATGTGCGTGCAGATCAGGCGTTTGGAGAAGTGCAGAAAATACTTGAAAATCTGAAAGCGAATGGTTATTCCTTTGAGATCTTGTTCATGGAAGCCAACGATAAAACACTTCTCAAAAGATACAAGGAAACCAGAAGGATGCACCCATTATCGTTAGATGGACGGATTGAAGAAGGAATTAAGAAGGAGAGAGGAATTCTAAGTGAAATCAGGAATAAATCCGATTATGTGATCGACACCTCAAATCTTCTTACCAGAGAACTGAAAGAGGAACTGGATCGAATTTTTGTGCAGAATGAAGAATATAACAGTCTGATGGTAACGGTTTTGTCGTTTGGATTTAAATATGGCATTCCAGCGGATGCAGATCTGGTGTTTGATGTGAGATTTCTTCCTAACCCGTTTTATATCGATGAACTGAAATATAAAACCGGAAATGATAAGGAAGTTCAGGATTATGTCATGAGTTTTCAGGAGGCACACACTTTTATTGATAAACTTGCGGATATGGTAGAGTTTTTGATTCCCAACTACATCAAGGAGGGAAAATATCAGCTGGTTATTGGCATTGGATGCACCGGCGGAAAACATAGGAGCGTTACGCTTGCCAATCAACTGTACACAAGAATGAAAAACAGAGGCAGTTACGGAATGAAAATTTCGCATCGTGATGTAGGACAGGGCATATCATAGAGCAAGAATCCGTATTGTGTTATTGAAGGTGAGATCAGTATGTCTTTTTCCACGAATGTAAAAGAAGAACTGGAAACAGTGATTTCTGCGTCCAGACACTGTCAAGTGGCGGAGCTTGCAGCGATTATCCATTTCAGTTGTGAGATTGGAAAAAATGAAGAGGAAATAAAGATAATCACAGAAAATCCGTCGGTTACCAGAAAATACTTTACATTATTAAAAAAAACCTTTATTATAAATGGGACTGTAGATAAAGTACTTCAGGCGGTTAAGGTTTTGAATGAACAAGGGAAGATTCATCCGCTTACGGAGGAGATTGCCCCTGTGCTATTAAAAAACAGCTGCTGCAGGAGGGCTTTTTTGCGCGGCGCTTTTTTGTGCCTTGGTTCTATGAGTGACCCTCACAAGGGATATCATTTAGAATTTGTATGTGAGCATGAGCCCTGGGCACTTCAGATTAGGCAGGCTGCTGCCGGATTTGATATTGAGACTAAAATTATCAGACGCAAAAAGTATTATGTGGTATATATAAAAGAAGGTGCAGGGATCGTTGATCTTTTAAATGTTATGGGCGCTCACCGTGCATTGATGCAGTTTGAAAGCCTCAGGGTAGAAAAGGAAGTGCGTAATTCCATCAACCGGCAGGTGAATTGTGAGGCAGCTAATATTACGAAGACTGTTCATGCTGCAAGTAAGCAGATTGAAGATATAGAGTATTTGAAGAAATATTATGGGTTATCAAATTTACCGGATGGACTTAGAGCGATAGCGGAAGTACGACTCGAACATCCGGAGAGCTCTCTTGCGGAGCTTGGCGGATACCTTAATCCACCGGTGGGCAAATCCGGTGTCAATCATAGATTACGGAAATTGGGGGAATTAGTGGAAAAGATTAAGGGCAAGGAGGAGAAATCATGATTGAAAAGTCAATTACAATCCAGTTATCAGGAGGATTGGAAGCAAGACCAATAGCCATGCTCGTGCAGGTGGCAAGCCAGCATGAAAGTTCTGTGTACATCGAAGCAGATGGAAAGAAAGTAAATGCAAAAAGCATCATGGGCATGATGAGTCTGGCGTTGGGAACAGGGGAATCCGTAAAGGTCACAGCAGACGGCAGTGACGAAAAAGAAGCCATGAGAGACATTGAGGAGTACTTGAGTGGAAACAAGCAATAGAGCCTATGGACAAAATGAGAGAGGAGCAAAGCAGAAGGCTTTGCTCTTTTTATCCAATGATTATCTGCAAAATATTAGAAGTTTTTTGGAGCTGTTTATAACTGCTTTCAAAAAATTGGTTGGCAGGAGGATATTTTATGGAAAAGAAAAGGATGCTTTTTATCTATAATCCCCGGGCAGGTAAGGCGAAAATAAGGAGTAATCTGCTAGATATTATTGATATTTTTACTAAAGCAGATTACGAGGTTACGGCCCATCCTACGCAAGCAAGAGGCGATGGACTGATAGCGGTAAAGGAGCGGCGTTCGGGATATTATGATATTATTGTCTGCAGTGGAGGTGACGGAACCCTGGATGAGGTGGTCACTGGGATGATGCAGTGTGAAGACCGAATTCCCATCGGCTATGTTCCCGCCGGAAGCACCAATGATTTTGCGAACAGTCTGGGTATTCCGAGAAATATGATCCGGGCAGCGCAGGCAATTGTGAGTGGAAAGACATTTCATTGCGATGTGGGGGCTTTTAATGATGATGTGTTCGTGTACATAGCAGCGTTTGGCATTTTTACGGATGTATCCTACGAAACTCCTCAGGACGTAAAAAATTTGCTGGGACATATGGCATATATCCTGGAGGGAATGCGCCGTTTATCAACCGTTAAATCTTATAAAATAAAAGTGGAAAGTGAAGAGTTTTGTGCAGAAGATGAGTTTTTGTTTGGGATGGTCACAAATTCCACTTCGGTTGGTGGATTTAAACGAATCACCGGAAAATACATAGAGTTGGACGATGGTAAATTTGAAGTTACTTTGATCAAGAAACCTGCAAATGCGATTGAGCTTAACCAGATCATGACTGCATTACTTACGGGAAACATCAATACCCAGTGCATGTATTGCTTTAAGAGCGGGGCAGTCAGACTCCACTCTGAGGAGGATATAGCATGGACACTGGACGGGGAGTTTGGAGGAAAACATAAAGAGGTGGAGATTCTGGACAATAAGCAGGCGCTTCAAATAGTGGTGCCGTGAAGGACTTGTGGTCAAAACCAATCTCTGGAATAATTCCCTTAAAATACATTGCTTTTCGTGGACATGGCTGTTAAAATAAGAGTTAGGTTCCAGCAATTGGAAAGCATAAATATAAAATAGAAAGGAAGAAAATAGTATGGCATTAGTTACAACAACAGAAATGTTTAAGAAGGCATATGATGGCGGTTATGCAGTCGGCGCTTTCAACGTAAACAACATGGAGATCGTTCAGGGTATCACAGAGGCAGCAGGCGAACTGAACAGCCCCGTTATACTACAGGTGTCCAAAGGCGCGCGTGCTTATGCAAACCACACCTATCTGGTGAAACTGGTAGAGGCAGCAGTGGCAGAGAATCCGCAGATTCCGATTGCTCTTCACTTAGATCACGGTGACACATTTGAACTGTGCAAATCCTGTATTGATGGCGGCTTTACTTCCGTTATGATCGACGCTTCTTCCAAGTCTTTTGAGGAGAATATTGCGCTTACCAAGCAGGTAGTTGAGTATGCACACGATAAGGGCGTTGTGGTTGAGGCTGAGCTTGGTACTCTGGCAGGTGTTGAGGACGAGGTTGTCGTAGAGTCTGGTAAAGAATCTTATACACGTCCGGAAGAGGTTGAGGAGTTTGTTGATAAGACAGGCTGTGATTCTTTAGCTATCGCGATTGGTACCTCCCACGGGGCATATAAGTTCACGGCTGCACAATGTACCAGAAATGAAGAAGGCATCCTGGTTCCCCCGCCGCTTCGTTTTGATGTATTGGAGGAGTGCATTAAGAGACTGCCTGGTTTCCCGATTGTTCTTCATGGTTCTTCTTCCGTTCCGCAGGAGTTCGTAAAGATGGTCAACCAGTATGGCGGCAACATGCCCGATGCAGTAGGTATTCCGGAAGAGCAGCTTCGTAAGGCAGCGAAACTTGCCGTATGTAAGATTAATATCGATTCCGATATCCGTCTTGCTATGACAGGTGTTATACGTAAATACTATGCAGAGCATCCGGATCATTTCGATCCTCGTCAGTATCTCAAACCTGCACGTCAGGCTGTTAAGGATATGGTTTCTCATAAGATTGTCAATGTACTTGGTTCTGACGGCAAAGCATAAGAAAACAGATAAAGAAAAAGGTGTTCTCCGGTTTGGGGAACACCTTTTTGATATGTAAGTGAAAATATTCTTTTAAGCTTCCTCTTCTGCCATAGCCTGTTCCTGCGCCTCTTGAATCGCGGGATCAAAGGACAGCATCGGTTTCAGATTGACATCAACTTTGGTAACTTTACGATCAAGGTAATTCTTCGTAATAGCAAATACTGTACCAGACAGCGCTAAGACACCGATCAGGTTGGGAATAGCCATGAGGGCGTTTAAAGTGTCGGCAATTGCCCATGCCAGCTCAAAATTCATGGTAGCGCCGAATGTAATGCAGACTACGAAAATCACTTTGTAGACGATGGTTGCTTTGGTTCCGAATAAGTATTCACAGGACTTTGTTCCGTAGAAGGACCAGCCAAGTACGGTAGTGAATGCAAAAAGTGAAATAGCTATGGTGACAAAACCGCCGGCAAGAGAACCAAGGCCTTCTGAAAGCGCTTCACTTACCAGAGAAGCTCCGGTAGAGGAGGTAAGGACTGCACCGGTTTCCAGATCGATCAGTCCGGAACAAAGTACAGTGAAAGCGGTCAGAGTACATACGACAATGGTATCAAAAAATACTTCGAAGATTCCCCACATACCCTGAATAATAGGTTCCTTAACGTTGGAAGCCGAGTGAACCATAACAGAAGATCCAAGTCCTGCTTCGTTGGAGAAGACACCGCGCTTGAAGCCCATGGTCATTGCCTTCTTGATCATAATACCTACAGTAGCGCCGGCAATGGGTCGCAGCCCGAATGCATTAGTAAAGATGGCGCCGAAAACAGCAGGAATGGATGTAATGTTCATGATTAATATAATGATGGTTCCCACGATATAGGCACATGCCATAAAAGGAACGATTTTTTCAGCCACATTTCCGATTGCTTTGATACCGCCTAAAATAACCAGAGCGGCAATAACCGTGATGATAATGCCGGTGGCAAGAGGGGGAACGCTGAAGGTATCCTTCATGGAGCTTGCAATCTCATGTACCTGTGTCATATTTCCAATGCCGAAAGAGGCAAATACGCAGAACAAAGCAAATAAAATAGCAAGAGGTTTTGCAAGAACGCCAATGATCCTTTTATTTTTTAATCCGTCCTGAAGATAGTACATGGCGCCGCCGGACCACTCATCTTTTGAATTTTTGCGGCGGTAAAAGATACCCAGTACATTTTCAGAATAGTTTGTCATCATTCCGAATAATGCGGAGAGCCACATCCAGAAAACAGCGCCTGCACCGCCGGTAATGATTGCGCCCGCAACACCGGAAATATTACCAACACCGATTGTAGCGGCAAGGGCAGTGGAAAGGGCCTGAAACTGAGAAATAGAGGACTCTTCTTTCGCAGTATGCGCTGTTACGTGTTTCTTCTTGAAAATTGCCAGAAAGGTCTCATTCATCCAGTGCTTAATCCGGGTGATCTGAAAGAATTTCAACCCCACTGTCATGTAGATGCCGGTACCGATAATCAGAATCAGCATGGGGATTCCCCATACCACACCGTTTATGGCACTATTTACGTGTTCAATAGTTTCCATTATTTTTTCCATAAATATTCTCCTTCGTCATAAGATAGATAGTTGAAAAGAAGCATAAAAAAAGAATTTACCTTTCGTAAATCCCCCATTGGATAAGCTTCTGGATAATAATATACATGAAAATGAATAAAAATACAAGGTAAAAATAAAAAAGTCCCCTAAAAAGGGAGGATGCCAAGTAAACTATTGTTTACTTGGCATTTATTATGAAAAAGTTATTAATAAATCAATTACTTTGAAAATGTCACGAATAATATTTGTTTTGTATCTTATGTTGATAGTATACGAGAGAGAAATGTCTAAAGAATGGAATGTCAATTAAGTTTTTTTAAATTAAATGTGAACAAAATATGAACAACACAGCCAATTCATTATGGGGTTCACAAAATGTATATTCTGGTGACTTATGTATGGCATGGCTGAACTGATACCGATTTGAGGATACAGGATTTTTCTAGACTTGACTTATGTAATGATACTTGGATATAATGAACTTCATGTGTCCAAATAGTAAGGATAAGAAATGAGATTTGAATTTGAGACTGTGGAAAGGCATGTTTTTATGATAAAAGTGGTATTTTGTGATGATGATTTGTCGGTGTTAAGTGAAATTAACGCTCTGCTTGATCAGTATTGTGCGGAGTGCAATCAGGAAATTGTATGCACAGCTTTCCATAGCCCTTTGGAGTTATTATCTGAAATAGAAAAAGGGCTGCGTGTGGATATTTTGTTTTTGGATGTTATTATGCCGGGGGAAAATGGAGTCAGCGTGGCAAAAGAAATTCGCCAATATGACAATATTGTAAAGATTATTTTTTTAACATCATCTTCTGAATTTGCGGTGGAATCTTATGCAGTGGGGGCTTATTTTTATCAAATAAAGCCCATATGTAAGGGAGATTTTTTTCAATTGATGGATTCTGTCATCTCCGAATGCGAAAAGGAACAGAAGTGCAGCCTGATTCTGAATTGTAAAAGTGGTATTACGCGGATTGAACTGAGCAAACTGGAGTACTGTGAGGTGATCGGACGTACTTTACTATTTCATTTGGAAAATGGTAAAATTCTGAAAAGTAGCGGGAGTTTGGATGAATTGTGCGTCAAGCTCGCGGAATATGATAATTTTTTACGTCCGCACCGTTCTTTTTTGATCAATATGGAGTATATTCAAAATATTTCTTACAAAGCGATTACGATGGAGAATCTTGTGAAAATTCCCATTCCTCACGGAAAATGTTCTGAGATCAAAAACAAGTATCTCGAATATGCATTTAGTAGAAAACAGGTATTTATATCATGAACAGTATATATTTATTCAATTCTATTGCAGTGACTGCATTTGGCATGATTTTGTCTGCGGCATTCTGCGATATTCTTTGGACATGGCGGAAACGTCTGATTTTGGCAGGCAGTATGGTTATGGTACTGATGCTTCAGGGATTCGTTTATTTTCAAATCGGCGCTGATATTGTCGAGTATATTTATCCGCTTGTCACACATCTTCCTCTAATCGTAGTGCTATGCTTTTTCAGTGGGAAACGTCTTTGGCCGGTCGTTTCGGTTTTGACGGCATATCTGTGTTGCCAGACCAGACGGTGGACAGCGTTATTGATTGTTACCATATTTTCAGGAGATTCTGTGATGCAAAATATGGCTGAACTGATTATGACACTGCCGCTGCTTTTAATTTTGCTGCGTTTTGTTGCACCGTCTGTGCGTGCTGTTTCGCATTATACCATTTTTGCGCAGTGGCAGTTTGGCGTAGTGCCGGCATTATATTATGGTTTCGATTATCTGGCGAGTATCTACACAAATCTTCTTTTGGATGGGGTTCTGATTGTGGTGGAATTCATGCCCTTTGTATGCAGCGTAGCATATCTGATATTTGTGGTATATTCTTCCGCGGAAGGGCGAATTCGCAGTCAGCTTGAGCAGACACAGGATGTTTTAAATCTACAGATTACACAGGCGGTTCGTGAAATCGAAGTTCTACGGGAATTTCAGCAAAAAACAAGAGCCTACCGACATGATTTGCGACACCACATGCAGTATATTTCTTCCTGTATTGAGAACGGGCGGTATGAGCAGGCACAGGGATATATTTGTGAAATATGTTCGGAAATTGAGGCAAATAAAGTGATAACTCTATGCGAAAATGAGACGGCAAATTTGATTTTTTCGGCTTTTTCTGAGCGTGCGAAGGATAGTGGCATTTTAATTGCTATCAGAGCGGGCATTTCACAGAATATTCCCGTCTTGGAAAGCGATTTATGTGTATTACTGTCCAATGCGCTGGAAAATGCTCTGCATGCCTGTCAGAGGCGAAAAGAAAAAGGATTGCTGGGGAAAATTGAAGTTTTGGCGTATGATAAAAATGCAAAGTTTTTCCTGCAAATTACTAATTCCTGTGATGAAGATATTACATTCCATAATGGGCTTCCGGTTACGAATATACCGGGACATGGGATTGGTGTGCAAAGTATCTGTGCCGTTGTGAACCGGTACAATGGCATATATAGTTTTTCTGTCAAAAATGACCAATTTATTTTGAGGGTGTCCTTTTAAGGTGGTTGTCGATTCGATACAATTTGAGGCCGTTTCATGACAAAGTAATCTTTTTGCGAACGATAATGTTATACTGCTTAAGTAGCAATGCCATGCCGCATAAATAACAAAGCAAAGAGAGTATGAAAGCTGAGATGAAAGCAAGAGGGAACAAATTTTTTTGGATTTTACTTAAAATGAATATGTTGCCGCTTATATTGTTGACATTAGTAATTACTGTATTCAATATTTTCCGATCTGCTGCCGCCATGAACGCAGAAACTCAAGAAGACCTGATGAATTTGTGTTACATAGTCGTTAATCTGTATGATTGTGTATATGAAGGGGACTACCACATAGAAGACAATGGAAATATTGTTCATATGATGAAAGGAGAGAATCTGGTAGACAGTGACTTTTCAATCATTGATTCGATTAAAGAAAAGACTGGTGTTGATATTACATTTTTTGATCAGGATACTCGCGTGATTACCACGATTCAAACGAGTGATGGTGTCAGGGCAATTGGAACAAAGGCAAATGATAGAGTGGTTAAAGAAGTGCTAAAGGGCGGTCAGCCGCACTTTTACTCAAGTACATTGGTTGAAGGTGTACGTTATTTTTCTTATTATGAACCGCTTTATGCATCTGATGGGACCTGTATTGGTATGATTTTCCTCGGGAAACCGTCGGCAGAGGTGGAAAGGCAGATCTGTGATTCTATTGGACCGATCATTATATTCGGTATTTTAACGATGCTGATTGTATGCTTTATAACGATTTGTTATTCCAACAAATTTGTCAGTGCAATTCGAAGAACAGAGGCGTTTGTGATGACTATTGCAAAAGGTGAGCTTCACACAAAGCTTGACGCTGACATTTTGGAACGTAAAGATGAATTGGGACAAATGGGGCGCTGTCTGCTCAAAATGCAGAGGGCTCTTCAAGAGTTGGTGGAACAGGATATCCTCACGGGATTATATAATCGAAGAAGCGGTGAAAAGCTGCTGAAGCGGACCTGTGAGAACTATCGTAAGAGCAAGGTGTCCTTCTGTATTGCGATTGGCGATATCGATCACTTTAAGAATGTCAATGATACATATGGTCATGAATGCGGTGATATGGCGCTTGTAAAGATTTCTGAGCGGATAAAAGAACACATGCAGGGCAAAGGGTTTGTGGCCAGATGGGGCGGTGAAGAGTTGCTGTTGGTGTATGACAACGTGCAGTTAAATACAGCGGTTTCCTACACAGAAAAACTACTGGAGGAGATTCGGGCCCAACGCATTACATATGGCGGTATATCTTTCGGAGTCACGATGACTTTTGGTATCGCCGAGGGTGATGACAGAAAGATTGAGCATATTATACGTGAGGCCGATGCAAAGCTGTATGAGGGAAAAAATAATGGCCGTAATAGGATTGTATACGAAACAGGGGTTGCTTTACACTAAGTAACGATTTTAAATTTTTATAAAACTAATCCTCTTTCGGCTTTCCTCTTGTGCATCACAACATAAAAATTGTCTTCCCGCTCTATTTCCTGTGCAATCAGTTTCACCAATTCCTCAACACACAGAGCAGGCGTATTCCATAATGCACAATCCATAACTTCAATCATTTTGGGCAGAAAAAGAATGGAATCGCCACGGCGCATGACTTTTTTAGCAACATCGGTCAATAAGCTATAAGGAATTCTCTCAGGAACTACTCCTTCGATTAAGGCGGGATATTTGATTTTTAAATTTTCAACCAATTCCCGGATAATATCCGGATTTATAATCTCATAATACTTGTTTTTAACGCATTCCTCTAATTTCTGAAACATGTACTCTATTGTATTTTCATCAATGGTCTCCAAAACTTCGGAATATAGTATATTCTGATAGGAAAGAATCATAAATTCCTGTGCATCCAGCTGAAAGTTATCCTGAATTCGTACAATGGGCATCAATATACCTTCACGCGACAATTTTGCTCTGGTTGCTGCCACTATATCTACATACCGATTATTCCCTACAAAAGTATCTAACAGACCTTTCCCGAAGCTTAATTCCAATGGCTCCATTGCAAGGCGTAGATTGTCCTCTGTTTCAAAATGTACTTTTCCATCTTTTTTTTCTGTGACAGCAGTTGTTTCTACACCCAGCAGATAGTCTGTGCTGACCCCTAACAGCCGTGAAATATCGGCCGCCATGGCGATATCAGGCAAGCTTATGCCCCGCTCCCACTTGCTTAATGCCTGTGCGGTTATCCCAAGCCTGCCCGCCATTTCCTCCTGAGTCATGTTTTTGTTTTGACGGCAGACAGACACCTTGGTGCCAAACTGTTTCAGTTCATTTGTTTTATCAGCCATTTTTCACTTTCCTCCTATTCCGGTTCCGCATCCGCAGTTGTTTATATAGTCATTACTCAGATGAAGTTTGATGTGACAATTTCATCATATCAAAATAAAATGCAGCTGTAAAACAACTATCCGTTCACTTGTTGCGAAACTGTTTACGAAGCATGCATTGTGACAAAAAAGTAGAGCATTCACAACTATTTAAAAGCACCGTTACCAAGTTGACGAAAAAACATATGCTGAAATGCTTAAATTATACGGTTCTTTTTAGATGTGTAAAATCAGTATTTGAGTACAAAGGGAGGAAATCAAATGGGAACATTTGCATCATTGCTTCAGAAAACAGGGGCAGAAATACGGGAAGTACAAAAGGAAGAATTTAGAAAACGCATTGAGAAATTGTTTCAGGCAGGCGGGATGATGGAACTGGAAAATGTACAGTTGTACGGTAAGAAGGTTGTAACGATGAAAAAAGCCACCATGCATGACTATGGAATGGATTTTTATTACAACTATTTTGAAGATGCTTGTTGGGAAAATGCCGGATTTTGCTCAAAAAGTGTCAGTGTATGGAGCGAAAAGATTGGATGGAGAGAGTTTCATCAAGTGGTTGTTGCAGCGTATACTTTGGAAAGTCTTTACATAGATGGGCGGCAGCGGTAATAGTGGATGGTAATTTGATAGCGTCAGATATTATTGTTGGTTGGATTAATTATTTGTTTCAAGAACACTATCGGCAGAAAATCAATGATCCATGGGTGTTTTTTGAAGCATTACATGAACAGATGGATATAGACCTTGACGGGTATAATGGGAGCAGATTAGGGTTGTGGCAAAAAGAAATCATCGTCTGTATAAACAGAAAGTTTTACAGAAAGTGATACCTGTTTCCAACATGGAATTTTTTGGAATCACATCAGACGACATGATTTTATTTTGGGGGTGTGATAAGAATATTCAGTTTTCGCAAGAACTAAAGAACTGGTTTGCTGACCTGAAAGGACATTTTGATAAGATTATGGAAAGTGATGATGTAGCTGATACCCCCTTATATTGGATTTGATGGAATATGCAGATGAAAATTATTACCGTGTATATACTTTTTCAGACTTTTTTCAGGAGACAATGGAAAATCTGAGCGACAGACGCTTCTGGGCGTTATGGAAAATGTATGATGAAATGTTGCATGATCCCGAAATGGAGAAAGCGGGAAGTGTAATTTTTGTACCTGAGGGACCGGAATATGAGAATGTTGGATTACATTATTATGGCACACAGCCACGCCGTCGGCTAAAAAGGAACTGGGATATAATGAAAAAAGATGAAAAAAATAATAAGGCGAAGGTAACGTTTCGACGTTACATGGCATTGGTAGAAAATAGAAAATTGCGAAAAGAGGTTTTTGGATTTTAGATGCAGGATTACGATATATTCATCGAATAATTTATTGAAGGAGTACACAGAATATGTTATGATGTTTCTATAAATTCATCGAAAGGATGTGGATATATGCCAACAATTGCACCTGTTTCAGATTTGAGAAATTATGGCAGTGTTTTAGAAAAAGTATCTACCGGTTCGCCGGTATATTTAACACGGAATGGACACGGAGTATACAGCATTCGTGATATGAAGGATGAGGAAAATTTCCAGAAAGCAGAAGCTATGATTCAGCTGATGTGTGAACTTAATGCCGGAATCCGTTCGGCAGAAGAGGAAGGATGGATCTCAGAAGATGATTTTCGCAGCCATTTTAAAAATAGAGGGAATGACTAATGACCAAATATAAAATTCGTTATACACCGGAGGCAATGCGTGATATGGATGCAGTATGGGATGGTGTGTATGAAGTTTCAAAGGAACCCGATGTTGCGGATAGGTATGTGAATGATTTTATAGATGAGATGGAGAAGAAAAAGCAATTTCCACTTTCTGGAATACCGCTTGTATACAGAGGACTCTTTACAGGTTTTTATGTAGTCAATTTTAAAAAGTATAAGGCATTTTATCGTGTGCATGATAGTTATGTAGAAGTAATTAGGATTATTATGGAAAAAAGGGATTACATGAAGATGTTGTTTGGTGAATTCGAATGATGGAAATCAAATACCCCGCTGCTCTGCAGTGGGGTACTCGGTTACAGATTTTTTCGCCATATGTTTTGCACACAGTTCTGCAAAAATGAAACAAACATCACCCGAAACTTCTTACATCTTCTCCGGTTCCGGATATTCTACCCCGAAAGTCTCAACAGTAACCGTTTTAATCCGCTGATCCTCCAAAGGACGATCCGAATAATCTGTTGCTGTCTCGGCAATCTTGTTAACATTTTCCATACCTTCTATTACTTTGCCGAACGCCGCATAAGAGCCATCCAAATGGGGGCTGTTCTTGTGCATGATAAAAAATTGAGATCCGGCGGAGTTGGGCGCCATGCTTCTTGCCATGGAGAGAACGCCTTCCGTGTGCTTTAAATTATTCTTCACGCCGTTTGAAGAGAATTCACCCTTGATGCTGTATCCCGGACCGCCGAAGCCTGTTCCTTCCGGATCGCCGCCCTGGATCATAAAACCTTTGATAACACGGTGGAAAATAACTCCGTCATAAAAATTTTTGTTGATAAGACTGATAAAATTGTTTACAGAAATCGGTGCAATATCGGGATATAATTCTGCCTTTATTACATCTCCGTTTTCCATGGTAAAAGTGACAACAGGATTTTGTGCCATGATGATACTTCCTTTCTTTTCAAGTGGTTGATCCCGTATTATAATATTTTAGAGAATTTGCAGACGGGATTATTTTTGTCTAGTCTCATTTTAGCGGAAGAAGGTGAAGTTGACAATGCTAAAATATATTCTGTTTCTATTATCTGAGGATTATGAAAAAGAGGCCAATATACACAGAGAGATGATTTCTGAGGGATTGGAGCAGGCAGGAGTGCAGGCAGAGTTTTTTTCTATCAGAAACGAAGGTGCATTTCATTTAAAAAACATTGATAGAGACTATACACTGACAGTGACGGATAAAGCTTCTGTGTTTCATGAATTGTATCAGGAGGGTTATTATGTAATTGCGCTGTATCATGATGGAAACAAAGAGGAAAGTTTTTCCGGTGCCAGATATGCGGTGGAAGATCTTCCGGCAGTGGAATACCGTTCTTATGAGAAGGCATTTAACCGGCTGGCCGGTATTCCGTGGGATATTTTGGAAACGGAGCGGATGAAGGTGAGAGAAACTACACCGCTGGATATAGATGAGTTTTATCGCATTTACAACAATCCTTCTATTACGCGGTATATGGAGGATTTGTTTCCGGATCGGAAACAGGAGATTGAATATATCAAAGCGTATGTGAAGCAGATTTATGAATTTTACGGGTTTGGACTTTGGACGGTTCTGCATAAGGAAAGCGGGCGTGTGATTGGACGGGCCGGTTTAAATGTCCGTGAAGGTTATGATATTCCGGAGCTAGGATTTGTGATTGATGTTGAATATCAGGGTCAGGGTTATGCTTTTGAGGTCTGTAACGCAATTCTTAAGCATGCCGGAGAAAAATTGGACTTTCCAGCCGTGCAGGCATTTGTTGATGAGAATAACCAATGTTCGGTACATCTTCTTGAGAAGCTTGGGTTTGCCTTTGACAGTGAAGTGGATCTTGACCGTCATTATCATCGTTATTTAAAAAAATTAAAAAAATAGTTGACAGAAAAAATAGTGAATGCTATCATGCAATACATGAAGCAAAGGCGCTGCGAATTTCGCAGTGCCTTTTTTCATCCAATACGACTGCAGGCATTTGGTACTTGACAAGGCAGCATGCAGAACATGCTGCGGCTTCATGAGGAGAAAGAATGTTATGAGAAAATGGAGGTTTTGCTATGACAGAAGAAATTTTGAGCGCTGTAAACGGCCAGATATTCGGCGTCTGGTTTTTGATTGGCGCAGCGTTGGTTTTTTGGATGCAGGCAGGGTTTGCAATGGTCGAGACCGGATTCACCAGGGCAAAGAATGCAGGAAATATCCTGATGAAGAATCTGATGGATTTTTGTATCGGTACAGTCGTATTTATTTTAATCGGCTTTGGACTTTTACTTGGAGAAGATCTGGCGGGGCTGATCGGAAAGCCGGGATTTGATATTTTTACGTCTTATGAAAACTTTGACTGGTCCAATTTTGTATTCAATCTGGTTTTCTGCGCGACAACGGCAACGATTGTTTCCGGTGCGATGGCGGAGAGAACGAAGTTCTTATCCTATTGTATTTATTCCGGCATCATATCCGCGTTGATCTATCCTATTGAGGCGCATTGGATCTGGGGCGGAGGCTGGCTTTCGCAGATCGGCTTTCATGATTTTGCCGGCTCTTGCGCAATTCACATGGTAGGAGGTATTTCTGCACTTATCGGTGCCAAAATATTGGGACCCCGTATCGGTAAATTTGTTACGGATAAGCAGGGAAAAGTTACGAAAGTCAATGCTTTTCCCGGACACAATCTTCCTATCGGATGTCTTGGTGTATTTATTTTGTGGCTTGGCTGGTATGGATTTAACGGTGCGGCATGTACCAGTGTAGAGCAGTTAGGGTCTGTCTTTGTGACAACTACGGTTGCTCCGGCAATTGCTACCGTAGTATGTATGGTTTTTACCTGGATCAAATATGGAAAGCCGGACGTGTCCATGTGTCTGAATGCTTCCCTGGCCGGTCTGGTAGCGATTACGGCGCCTTGTGATGTGACGGATGTGACCGGTGCAATCATCATCGGTGCTATTGCCGGTCTTTTGGTAGTATTTGGAGTGTGGTTTTTGGATTACAAATTACATATTGACGATCCGGTGGGAGCCGTTGCGGTGCACTGTTTAAACGGTATCTGGGGAACCATTGCAGCCGGCTTGTTTGCAACAACATCGGCACCCGGAAACGACAGTGTTGTGGGTCTGTTTTATGGCGGAGGATTTAAACAGCTTGGGCTTCAGCTTGTTGGGTTTGCGGCAGTTGCCTCATGGACAGCGGTAACGATCACAATTGCTTTCCTTATTATAAAAGCCACAGTAGGACTGCGTGCCAGCGAGGAGGAAGAGATTGTAGGACTTGATTCCTGTGAGCACGGCCTTCCTTCCGCTTATTCAGGGTTCAGCATCATGGATATTTCCAATACAATGACTATGGAAGTAAATGAAAATACCAGTCTTGGAGTTGAGGAATACGAACAGGCATCCGAAACCCTTCGGAATGCTGCTGTAAAAGTGGTTTCAGCTCCGATCGAAGATACCGGCATTCATAAGGTGGTTGTGATTGCAAAACTGTCAAGGTACGAGCGCCTGAAGAAGGCTATGAATGACCTTGGAGTTACTGGCATGACCGTGACACAGGTTATGGGATGCGGCGTTCAAAAAGGCGCAGGAGAAATGTATCGTGGTGTTGAGATGGATGCCACACTCCTGCCTAAGGTTAAAATTGAAGTGGTAGTCAGCAAAATTCCGGTTGCGGATGTGATTGAAGCGGCAAAGAAAGCGCTTTACACGGGACATATCGGAGACGGTAAGATTTTTGTATACCATGTGGACAAAGTGGTCAAAGTCCGTACCGGAGAAGAAGATTTTGATGCCCTTCAGGATGTAGAATAAATTGCTTTTTATCCAATCCCTTGTTTAGAATATGCGGCCCCCGGGTGCTTCCACCGCCCGGGGGCTGCTGTATATAGCAATTCAGTCTCATAATTTAAAGTGTCGGATCCTCTCCGTGTCAATTCTGGTTTTGCTGCTATGACAGCTATCGGAATTTTGGGAAATGGTTGTCAAAAATATCCATAAGCTGCCCTGCACAGAAACTCAATGCCCTGAATCGAAACAGATGTGAAGAGCTTATAGGATTTTTAGTGCAAAATCAAGAATCCGACTCGAAGTAAATGTACGCCCTGTTTTCTTTGTCCGAAACGAAGTGAGTTTGAAAACAGGGCGTTAATATCATTTTTTCGAGCAGATTCTTAGATTTTGCCTAAAAATTCTATCGCTCTAACAGATGTTTTGATCAGGGCATTTCAAACAACTGTTCCGGGCAGCAATATTCTTTTGACAACCATTTCTCCAAAATTCATCGAAAGACTGTCAAAAGTCAGACAAAACCAGAATTGACACGGAGAGTCCCTGATACTTTAAATTATGAGACTGAATCATTACTACTACATGAGGGACTTTAAAATCCCGGTTTGACGTAATGGCGTATATCATGTAAAATAAAAGTATTTGAGGAGGATAAAAATATGCTGTTATCGATACAGGAGTCTGAACTGAATTTTCTATTTGCATTGCAGAATCTTCACTGCAGCTGGCTAGATCCTATTATGATATTTTTCACGGAACTGGGAGACAATGGTATTGTCTGGATTGTGATAGCACTACTCTGTATGTGCTTTAAAAAGAGCAGAAGGTGCGGTGTGCTGATGGCGCTTACCATGCTTTTTTGTTTTGCGTTGGGGAATGGTGCGATTAAAAATCTGGTGGCGAGACCAAGACCTTTTCAGGTGCTTGATAATATTGATATACTGATCATTCCGCCGCCATCGGAATATTCTTTCCCGTCGGGTCATACGATGCATGGACTGGCATCGGCAGTTACGATCTTTTTACATAATCGTAAAGCCGGCATAGCAGCGCTTCTGGGTGCGGCGGTGATTGCGTTCAGCCGAATGTACCTTTTTGTACATTTCCCTACCGATATTTTGGGTGGTGCAGTCATAGGAACGCTTGCGGCGCTTATGATGTATGCTCTGGCAAAGAAAATAAAACCGGTGAAGCAGCCGGTGGCAGAAAGTGATCAGAGGAGGATAGAAGAATGAGCAAGGGAAAATATTATATTACTACGGCAATTGCCTATACATCAGGAAAGCCTCATATAGGCAACAGCTATGAAATTGTTTTGGCGGACAGTATTGCCAGGTTTAAGAGAAAGGATGGATATGATGTATTCTTTCAGACCGGAACTGATGAGCATGGACAGAAGATCGAACTAAAGGCTCAGGAAGAGGGAATAACTCCCAAGGAATTTGTGGATCGTGTGGCAGGCACGATTAAGGGACTTTGGGATCTGATGGATACTTCTTATGATCATTTTATCCGTACTACGGATGATTATCATGAAAAACAGGTTCAGAAGATTTTTAAGAGGCTTTATGATCAGGGAGATATTTATAAGGGAGCTTATGAGGGAATGTATTGTACACCCTGTGAATCTTTCTGGACGGAATCACAGCTTGTAGATGGCAAATGTCCTGATTGCGGAAGAGAGGTAAAACCGGCAAAGGAAGAAGCATATTTTTTCAAGATGAGTAAGTATGCGGACAGATTGATTGCGCATATTAATGCTCATCCGGAATTTATTCAGCCGGTGTCACGTAAAAATGAGATGATGAACAATTTTCTATTGCCCGGACTTCAGGATCTTTGTGTGTCCCGCAGCTCCTTTAAGTGGGGAATCCCGGTCAGCTTTGATGAGAAGCACGTAGTTTACGTGTGGCTTGACGCACTGACAAATTATATTACCGGTATCGGCTATGATTGCGAAGGAAACAGTACTGATCAGTATCAGAAGCTTTGGCCGGCGGATCTGCATCTGATCGGTAAGGATATCATTCGTTTCCATACGATTTATTGGCCGATTTTCCTGATGGCATTAGGTGAGCCGCTGCCGAAGCAGATTTTTGGGCATCCTTGGCTTTTACAGGGGGATGGCAAGATGAGTAAATCCAAAGGGAATGTGATTTATGCAGACGATCTGGTAGATTTTTTTGGTGTGGATGCGGTTCGGTATTTTGTACTTCATGAGATGCCCTTTGAAAATGACGGAACGATTTCCTGGGAGCTTCTGGTTGAGAGAATTAATTCAGATCTTGCCAATACGCTTGGAAATCTGGTTAACAGAACCATTTCCATGAGTAATAAATATTTTGGAGGCATCGTTGCAGATAAGGGTGTATGTGAGCCGGTGGATGAGGAACTGAAAAAGACGGCAACGGCAGCCTATGATAAAGTTGCGGCTAAAATGGAAGAACTGCGCGTGGCGGATGCACTGACAGAAATTTTTGCACTGTTCAAACGCTGTAATAAATATATTGATGAGACGGAACCGTGGGTACTGGCAAAAGAGGAAGAAAAGAAAGACCGGCTTGCCACTGTACTTTATAATCTGGTGGAAAGCATTCTGATTGGTACGTCACTTTTAGAGCCCTTTATGCCGGAAACCGCATCGAAAATTGCCGGACAGCTCCATGCACAGGTAAGAGGATTTGAAGAACTGACAAAGTTTGGTCTTTATCCTTCAGGCAGTCAGGTGACTGAAAAGCCTGAGATTCTGTTTGCCAGACTTGATGCAAAGGAAATCGTAGAAAAAGCGGAAGCTATGTTTGAAGAGAGAAAGTCCGCAGAGAAGAAAGAAGAAGAAGCACCGGATCAAGCGGATAACAAAGAAGTGATCGATATTGATCCGAAGGAAGAAATCACCTATGACTTGTTTGACAAAATGCAGTTTCAGGTGGGAGAGATCATTGCCTGTGAGGAAGTTCCTAAATCCAAAAAGCTGCTCTGCTCCAAGGTTCGCATCGGAAGCCAGGTAAAACAGATTGTTTCCGGAATTAAGCAGCATTACAGCGCTCAGGAGATGGTAGGTAAAAAGGTTATGGTTCTGGTAAACTTAAAACCGGCTACACTGGCCGGGGTACTTTCAGAGGGAATGATTCTCTGCGCAGAGGACAGGGAAGGAAATCTGGCGCTTCTTACACCGGAGAAAGATATGCCCGCGGGAGCGGAGATTGCCTGATATACAAGAAGATTGGGAGGCTGCAATGGTTAAGAAAGAAGAATTTACGTTTGATTCCAGAGACGGAAAAACAAAGCTGCATGCCGTCAGATGGATACCAGAGGGCAAGGTAGTATGTATCTTGCAGATTGTTCATGGAATGTCAGAATATATAGAGCGGTATGAAGAAATGGCACAATTTTTTGCCAGTAGAGGGATTCTGGTGACGGGAGATGACCATCTTGGGCATGGAAAAAGTGTTTCTGATGGCGCATACGGATATTTTTGTGAGCAGGATCCGGCAACTGTGGTAGTTAGGGATATTCACCGTTTAAAAAAGATGACGCAGGAAGACTATCCGGGAATTCCGTATGTGATTTTGGGGCACAGTATGGGATCTTTTATTCTTCGCAACTATTTATTCCGCTACGGAACAGGGATTGAGGGAGCAATCATTTGTGGAACCGGTTCAAGGTCAAACTTTCAGAATCTGATATGTCAGGCGGTTGCAGCGGTAGCCGGAGTGGTGCTCGGAGAAAGGCATACGGCAAAAGTGATAGACAGGCTGGCGTTTGGGTCCTATAATAAACGAGTTGAAAATCCAAAAGCATCTTTTGACTGGCTCTGTACAGATGAAAAGGTAGTGGAAGCATATGAGAAGGATGAGATGTGCGGATTTGTTTTTACGGTGAATGGATTTAAAACATTGTTCCAGCTTCTGGGCCGCTTAAACAAAAAGGAAAATCTTGATAAGATGCCGAAGAATCTTCCCGTTCATTTTGCGTCGGGAGATATGGATCCGGTGGGAGACTATGGTGAAGGGGTTCGTAAAGCTTATGAGGACTTCAAAGGAGCAGGAATGGAAAGGGTTTCTATGAAATTGTATCCGGGAGGCAGGCATGAGATACTGAACGAAAAGAATAAAATTCAGGTATATGAAGAACTTTATCCATGGATTATGGAACGTGTAAAGGAATATCAGATTTAAATATTTCAGGATGATGGCAGAAAAAGAAGTGGAGGCAGAGTGTGAAAAGAAACATTATTATTGCAGCGCTTTTCGTATTTTTAACAGCAGGAATGATCCCGGCAGGAGCTTATGCCTCCGGGACGAGTGAAGATCAGGGAGTTTTGGAACAGATTAAGCAGCAGTTATCCGGTGTATTTGAGGATATGGATCAAGAAACGGCAGGTCAGGTTTTTGATTTTTTGAAGGACCAGGCAGCAGATGGAAATTTAAGCTCCGGAGAAGGAATTCAGAAGGCAATTGATGAGGGGCAGGAAAAATTCGGAGTGACGATTGATGAAGCAGATGCCGAGAAGCTTGTAAATACTATGGAAAAGTTGGAGGATATGGGATTTTCAGCAGAGTATGTGGTAGAAAAGGCGGGAAGTCTTTATGAAGAGTATGGTGCTGATTTTGTGGATCACGCAGATGAATTGGTAAAGGGCGCTGTAAAGAATGCAGCATCCAACGCCGCCAGTAGTTTTTGGCAGAATTTAAAAAATTCCATTAAAAGGTTTTTTGCAAATCTGTTTTAAAGTTTTGGTAGTACAAAAGAATAAAATCTTTATTTCCCAGCAAATAATAAATAATGCATGTGCAGAAAATTAAACAGGAAGCATAATTTGCGGAAAGGCATGGTTATTTATATGAAAATTGCATTTTATGGGACAAAACCTTATGACAAAATTTGGTTTGAACCAATGGGAAAGGAGTATGGCTTTGATATTCATTTCATCGAGGCAGCGTGTAATCAGGAAACGATATTTATGGCGAAGGGATACGACGCAATCTGCATTTTTGTCAATGATTATGTAAATGCGGAGATGATCGATGTACTTTATGAGATGAAGGTCAAAGCTATTTTATTACGCAGTGCGGGTTTTAACAATGTGGATGTGAAAGCAGCGGAGGATAAGATTATTATTTTAAGAGTTCCAAGCTATTCACCGGAAGCAGTGGCAGAGTTTTCCATGGCTCTACTACTGACAGTGAATCGACTCACCCACAAGGCGTATAATCGCACAAGAGATTTTAACATGAGTCTTAACGGGCTGATGGGGATTGATCTGCATGAAAAAACGGCGGGAGTGATTGGAACAGGAAAGATCGGGCAGGCTATGATACGGATACTAAATGGATTTCAGATGCATGTGCTTTGTTATGATCCATATCCCATAGAAGGATTAGAAGCGGAGTACGTGTCTTTGGAGGAGCTTTTTAAATGCGCAGATGTTATTTCGCTGCATTGCCCGCTCACCTCAGACACCAGATATATTATTAATGAGTCTTCCATTAAACTGATGAAACAGGGTGTGTATATGATCAATACATCGAGGGGTGGGCTGATCGATACGGAAGCATTGATTGATGCCATGCTGGAAAACAAGTTTGGTGGAGTCGGGTTGGATGTATACGAAGAGGAAGAAGGCGTGTTTTACGAGGATCGTTCCGGAGAGATTATAACAGATGATAACTTGGCCAGACTTATGACGTTTCCCAATGTGCTTATTACTTCCCATATGGGATTTTTTACAAGGGAGGCCATGCAGGCAATTGCTTTTACCACATTGGAAAATGCTTATGCATTGGAAAATGGGCTGCCATTGGTCAATCAGGTTGGCAAGGAAATGGTATCATAGAAGCTGATTGTAAAAATATGCATTTTCTGATATAATAATTCCTTGACAGAGTAAGGGGAAGTACAATGGTTGAGGAAGCACATTATAAAATTGGATTTGCAGACCGGAATCAGTGGGAAGATGCCATGAGTCTTGCATGGAAAACCTTTTTGGAATTTGAAGCAGATGACTACTCTCAGGAGGGAATCAGAAGTTTTGAAGATTTTATTACAGATACCGGACTTAAGCGGATGTTTTTGATGGGCGCCTACCAGATGATAACAGCTTGCCGGGACGGGAAGATGGTCGGAATGATCACTTTGCGCAACGAGATGCATATTTCCTTGCTCTTCGTGGATAAGGAGTATCACAGGCAAGGGATCGGAAGGACATTGATAGAGCACATGGCGGCATATGTACGGGATGAGTTGGGTAAAAGCCGGATAACGGTGAATGCATCACCGTACGGAGTTCCTTTTTATCACCGCGTAGGTTTTCGGGATTTGGGAACTGAGAGATGTCAGGATGGTATTATCTATACTCCTATGGAGTATTTATTAAAGAAATGAGCGTGGTTTATGGAATACATTCACAGCAAAGACATTTTCAGATTAATGAGCGATACTTTGAAGATGGCTGACCGCAGAGTGATGGAGCATGGCTCCAGAGTGGCATATTATTTGTTCAAGATGCTGGAACACAGGGGCGGTTATGAAAAGTTTGAGCTGGCAGATATTGTCTGCCTTGCTTCTCTTCATGATATCGGTGCATACAAGACAAATAATACGAAAGACCTGGTGGGGTATGAATATAAGGATCCTATGCCCCATGCTACATATGGATATCTTATATTTAAGCACTTATCTCCACTTAGTGATTATGCGGCAGTTATTCTTTATCATCATACGAATTTTTCCAAATTGAGGAGTTTAAAATGTGAGCATAAAGAGATTGCGGAGCTTTTAAATTATGCTGAAAAAGTGGATATTTTTTCCAAAGCAATGAAGGACTCTTTTGATATGAGCATGCTCCAAAAGCAGGTGGGTACGGTTTTGAGTCCTGATGCAGATCGTTTATTCAAAGAGACACAGCGAGACGCCCAAATTTTAAATAAGGTAAAGAGCGGTGAATATAAGGCGGAATTGGAAGAAATTATTGATTATATGATTTTTACCAATGAAGACAAGAGAAAATTTCTGGAGATGTTAATGTTCTGTCAGGGATTCAGAAGTGAAAAATCCGTGCTCGATACCGTTACTTGTATATCTATTGTGGAAATGCTGGGTGCAAAAATGAATCTTTCCGAGCCCGAGATGGAACAGCTTTATTACGGAAGTCTTTTGCACGATATTGGCATGTTGGCAATACCAAGAGAGATTATTGAAGCACCTAGAAGCCTTACAGATGAGGAATATGAGAGGGTAAAAACCCATGTGCATTTGGCGGAAAGGGTTCTTATAGATCATATGGCTGAAGGGGTAGTCAATCTGGTAGCGGCCCATCATGAGCGATGCGATGGAAGCGGGTATCCCAGAGGGCTGCGGGGAACGCAGATGACTCGTGACCAGGAAATTTTGCAGTTGGCGGATACGATCACAGCGTTGCTTGGAAGCAGAGCATACCGGACGCCTATGAGCGAGAAAGATATTGTTGAATTGATCCGGACGGAGGCAGCTGGTGGAAAATACAATAAGACAGCAGCAAATGAGTTTCTGAAAAATTTTGATGAGATTATTAAAAAAGTTAGAATACGTACGGATGAGATCATGGTTACATATAGGAAGTTGAATCAACAGTACAAGCAGGTGTCTGGAAAATTCAAAGTATAGTACATTAAAAGGAAGAGAAAATAATGGGAAGATTTTTTAATATTGATAGTCCGATCATGGCCGGTTTGAATAAGCTTGCAGATTTAATCTGGCTGAATATTTTAACATTTATCTGCTGCATTCCAATTTTTACAATAGGGGCATCGATTACGGCGTTAAATTATGTTGCTCTTAAGATGGTCAGGGATGAAGATGGATATGTTACAAAAGCATTTTTTAAATCCTTTAAACAGAATTTTAAACAAGCAACAATTATCTGGCTGATCATGTTGTTAGTAGCAGCCATAATTATCGGCGACCTGTTAATATTTGTTTTTTCAGGTATTGCCTTTCCTTCATGGGTCAAGATTGCGCTTGTTGCGATAAGCGTACTTGCCATTTTTGCAACAATGCATGTATTTCCTGTTTTAGCGAGGTTTGAAAACACGGTTGCTAATACATTTAAAAACTCTTTTTATATGGGAATCTTAAGTCTGCCAAAGACAATTTTAATGATGATTATCTGGGCAATTCCGCCTCTTATCTCTTTCTATTTGTTTCAGGCATTTCCGGTGGTGATAGGTCTTGGGATCTCGGGACCGGTCTTCCTGAGTGCATTGCTTTACAATAAGACATTTAAGAGATTTGAACCGGAAGAAGAAAGTACAGATGATAGTGAATGGACGGTAGCTGAGGATGAGGATTCATCTTTGACAGAATCTGCGCAGGTATTGGAAGAGAAGGAATATGAAGAGTCTAAAGAGGAATAAGAAACAAAAATATGAGGAGTCAGTGATGAAGAAGAAAAAGAAGTCAGAACTTATACAATGGGTGGCAATGCTTATTGTTTCTCTTGTAATGATTATTGTTGTGATTTTTGATTCTTCCAAAAAGATTATACAAAGAGCAGAAAGCATGATCAAAACCAACACCATACAGGCGCTGGAAAAATATTCAGAGAGAGTTTCAAAAAAACTTTATGATATTCAGTCAGACGGTGAATTGCTGATACAGTTGGTGGAAAAAGGAAGTCTGGAATCTTCGCAGCAGATTCAACAATTTATGGAAATATTCTGCGAAGATGAGGGGATCAGCAAGGCTGTTTATATGGAGAATGAGAACGTAGTAGTTGATTTTGGTAATAAAGTGCCTGATCTGAGTAAAGAGGCCTATTACGAGATGATAGCAGAACATGAGGAGAGTTCTGTTCTTTGCATTGAAGATGATGGGATAGCTGATGGAAAGATTTTGTTGTTTATGATCCCTGCTTCCGATCAGGGAAGTGGACTTTTTCTGTATTATCCGGTGGAAGAATTGAAAGGACTCATTGATATGAGTCTCGAAAACTATCGTCCGATAGATTCTGCACTGATGGATTTGGAGGGAAATATTTTAATATGCACTGATGAGAAAAACCCCTTTTTTTCCGGCGGAAATTTTTATAATAATGTTACAGAGAAGACCAAGTCAGAAATATTGCGGTTTCAAAGCCGAGTACGGAGTCAGGGATCTGGTAGAGCAGATTTGACAGCAGGCAATCAGGAAGGAGCGGTCTTCCACGTACCAATGGGAAAAGAATGGGTTCTTGTCGCTGATTATGATCTTCGTAATATTACTCGACGGGAAAGGCTGATATGGAACGAAGCAAGGCAGATGGTCCTGTGGGTTACCGGTATTATCCTGTTGCTTGTTTTAATTTATACGATCACCAGCATTATTGCCAGAATCCGTCATGTAGGGGAAAGTAAAGTTCTGGAGGAAAAGGCGGATATGGACCTGCTTACAGGGCTGAGCAATAAGATTGCAACCGAGCGTAAGATTAAGGAGTACATAAGCGAAAGCCCGAACGAGCCTGCTATGATGTTTGTGATTGATATTGATAATTTCAAAAAAATAAATGATACCATGGGGCATGCTTTTGGTGATGAAGTGTTGCGCACATTGGGAAAACATATTGGCGAGAATTTCCGTGTGACGGATATTATTGGACGTACCGGTGGTGACGAATTTACCATTTTTTTGAAATCTTTAAAAGATGATGAGATTATGCTCAGAGAAGCAAAGAAACTGGAGAATTTCTTTAAAGAGTTTGAAGCCGGAGAATATGTGAAATATTCAGCGACAGCAAGTATAGGTGCTGCAATCTTTCCTCAAGATGGGGAAAATTTTGAAACATTGTACAAGGCAGCTGACCGAGCACTTTATAAAGCAAAGGAACGTGGAAAGAATCAGCTTGCCTTTTATGACGACCGTGATAGAGAGTAATTGTACAAAATGACTATTGACTGATTGATTTTTTAGTCAAGTTGTCATTTAAAAACGGAAAATAAGGTCTTTCTAAGCATTTTTTACAAGGAACAATTAAATCTTTGTGGAATAGTGGCATAGCAATAAAAGAAAAACTCATGTATACTAATCACAGACTTGGTCGTGAATCAAATATTTTAAGGAGGCAAATGAAATGGCAAGTTTATCTTTAAAAAATATCTACAAGGTATATCCTAACGGATTTGAAGCAGTTAAAGACTTCAATCTGGAAATTAAGGATCAGGAATTCATCATTTTTGTAGGTCCTTCCGGATGTGGTAAGTCTACAACACTTCGTATGATCGCAGGTCTGGAAGATATTTCTTCTGGCGAACTGAAGATTGGTGACAGAGTTGTTAACGATGTGGAACCGAAGGATAGAGATATCGCAATGGTATTCCAGAACTACGCTCTGTATCCTCATATGTCCGTATATGATAATATGGCTTTTGGTCTTAAGTTAAGAAAAGTACCGAAGGATGAAATCGACAAAATGGTTAAGGAAGCAGCAAAGATTCTTGACTTAACACCGCTTCTTGATCGTAAGCCGAAGGCTTTGTCAGGTGGTCAGAGACAGCGTGTTGCTATGGGTCGTGCAATCGTTCGTAATCCTAAGGTGTTCCTGATGGATGAGCCTCTTTCAAACTTGGATGCAAAACTTCGTGTACAGATGCGTGTTGAGATTTCCAAGCTGCATCAGAGATTGGGAACAACCATCATCTATGTAACACATGACCAGACAGAGGCTATGACACTGGGCGACAGAATCGTTGTTATGAAGGATGGCGTTGTTCAGCAGGTAGATACACCTCAGAACCTGTATGAGAAACCCGCTAATCTGTTTGTTGCAGGATTTATGGGATCACCTCAGATGAACTTCCTTGATGCAGTTGTTGAGGTAAGCGGTGATGTAGCTAACTTGAAGATTGCCGGAAGCAGCATTCCTCTTCCTGCAGATAAGTCCAAGAAGCTTATTGATGGCGGTTACAACGGAAAGACTGTTACCTTTGGTATTCGTCCTGAAGATATCTATGATGCACCGGCGTACCTTGAGACAGCTAAGTGCAAATTTGAATCAACCATCAAAGTTTATGAGTTGCTTGGTGCCGAAGTTTACCTGTACTTTGATCTGGCTGAGTTCCCGCTCACTGCAAGAGTTGATTCACGTACAACTGCAAGACCTGGTGACACTGTTAAGTTTGCATTTGACGTTGAGAAGATTCATGTATTTGATAAAGAGACAGAGCAGGTTATTACAAACTAGTCTGATAAGGGGGATGCAGATGCATCCCCCTTTTTTTGACATAAGGGCGGCTCGCAAAGCGTGACGACCGTTGTCTCATAAGGGCGGCTCGCGAAGCGTGACGGCCGTTGTCTCATAAGGGCGGCTCGCAAAGCGTGACGTCCATTGTTATGGGATAGAAAATTACTTGATAGCTGCGAAAGGACGTGAAAGGATGATATCTACCCAGATACTGGAAAATTGTATTGAAGAACTGAGAACTATAACGAGAGTCAATCTTGCCGTTTTTGATTTGGAAGGAGCTGAAGTAGTATCAACATTTGAATGCAGTGATATATCATCAGATATATTAAGGGGATTTATTCAGTCGCCCGCAGACAGCCAGGTGATCGGTATGGATCATCTACTAAAAATTGTGGATGAGGGAGAATTGATTTATATTCTGGTGGCAAGAGGAAGTAATGATGAAGCATACATGGTGAGTAAAATTGCAGTCAGTCAGATCAGACAGCTTATAACGGCATATAAGGAGCGTTTTGACCGAAATAATTTCTTTCAAAATCTTTTACTGGATAATCTTTTACTGGTCGATGTTTATAATCGTGCAAAGAAGCTTCATTTGGAAGTGTCTGTTCCCAGAGTTGTTTATATTGTTGAAACACAGCAAGGAAAGGATAATGCAGCATCAGAGTTGCTAAAAGGGATGTTCTCTTCGCAATCTGGTGATTTTGTTACTGCAGTAGATGAGAGCAGGGTGATACTGATTAAATCCCTGGATGAAGTAGATGGAGCGGAGAGGGTGGAACTGACAGCGCAGACAATCGTTGATATGATGAGCACGGAAGCAATGCTGAATGTCAGAGTTGCTTATGGAACCATTGTTCAGGAGTTGAAGGATGTGTCAAAATCTTATAAAGAAGCAACAATGGCTCTGGATGTGGGAAAGATTTTTTATGTGGAGAAAAAAGTCAACTCATATGGTAGTCTTGGAATCGGACGACTGATTTATCAGCTTCCGGTAAATCTCTGTCGTATTTTTATCAGCGAAGTTTTTGGGGACAGTGATCCAGGGGAATTCGATGAAGAGATTGTTTCTACAGTGAATAAGTTTTTTGAAAATAATTTAAATGTATCTGAGACATCAAGACAGCTTTTTGTACATAGAAATACATTAGTTTATCGGGTTGAAAAGCTTCAAAAAAGTACAGGATTAGATGTCAGGACTTTTGATGATGCGCTTACCTTTAAAATTGCTATGATGGTATATAATTATATGAAATATCTGGATCAATAGATCATTTGAAAGTAATGAACAACCTTATCACCGAATACAATAGAATTGTCAGGAGGGATAAGGTTGTTTTTATGTAATAAAAAAGTTGTGTATTTGTCCGTATACCGAGATGAAAAAAAAGGAGAAACGGCCGGTTTTATAAAATTTACGGAAAAACAAAAGGAATGTTGGATGGATATACAGGTAAAAAGGGGATTGTGCTTTGAAGAAAGCTATACTCTTCTTTTTCTCATAGGAGAAGATGAGGTGGAAGTGGGAAGGCTTCCTGTACAAGCTGACGGAATTCATTTTAGCAGAAGTTTTCAAACAGACAATGAAAAAATATTTCTTCAAGGAGAATGGTACGACAGCAGAAGGATCTGTCAAATTCTAATTCGAATAAGCGATGCATCCCGTATAGCGGCGTATCTGCCGGGAGCAGAGATAAGCATGAAGAAAGCAGAAGAAAAACTTAAAGCAGTGCAGGGGAATGAAAGAAAAGAGGAGGGGGCAGATTTCTATGCAGCAGGGATTGAGCAGGAATTTGAGGAAGTTTATTCCTTTGATAGTAAGTGGGATCAGCTTACCCATGAGTATCCCCAAATTCATCCGTTTGGAGATGAGAGGGTATTTATTTCCATAGAGCCGAAGGACTTCATAGTGCTTCGTGCTTCCTGTCAAAAGTTAGTAAACAATAGCTTTTTACTGCATGGATTTTACAATTACCGCTATCTGATATTGGGTCCGGATAAAGAGATGGGAGACGGTGAAAGCGAATGCTTTTATCTGGGCGTTCCAGGAACTTATTTTGAGAGAGAAAAGATGGTGGCAGTTATGTTTGGTTTTGAAGGGTTTGAGTGTGCGGGACCAGTGGAAATCGGTAAATTCGGGTTTTATATGAGGAGGGTAGAGTTGTAGGCACTTTTACAGGTTTTACATACGTGTACCTTAACTAAAATGCCGCCAAGGAGGTGGCAGGTTAGGGTTGCGGTGAAATGTGTTCAAGCTTATAATAATAAACATAAAAGGGGAATGCAGGGAGAGGGTTACAGACGATGAAAATAGCTGTATTGGTGGCCGGAATAAGATTTGACAGTCAGCGAAGAATTTTAAGAGGTATTACGGAGAGGGCAGCGGAAGATGGAGCAAATGTTTACATCTTCACTTGCGATTCATGGTCATATTCCACGACTTATCACAATAAAGGGGAGACAGCAATTTTTGATTTGCCTGATTATGGTGATTACGATGGAATTATTTTGCATGGAGATACAATCAGTGATAGTGAGGCCGTAAAGAACATGATCCGCTCCATACGAAAGTCGGGTGTTCCCTGCGTCAGCTTAAATGTGAAGCATGAGGGTATGTTTTACCTCGGAATGGAGAATGCCAATGGAATTACGAAGATAGTTAACCATTTGGTAAAAGTTCATGGAGCGAAGAGACTTGCATTTATCTCCGGGCCAAAAGGAAATGCGGATGCAACGGGGCGGTTAAAGGCGTTCAAAAGTGCAATGGCGGAGAATAAGCTGTCGGTTCCCAGAGAGTACATTTATTATGGTGATTATCATCCGGAGAGCGGAAAAGCAGCTGTCATTAAGTTTAGTGAGTCAAAACTTGAATTTCCGGATGCCATTGTAGCGGCCAATGATGAAATGGCAGTAGGTGCTTTTTATGAACTGGAACAGAGGGGATATGAAGTACCGGGCAATATATTGCTTACAGGATATGATTATGCCATTTCTGGACGGAACCATTATCCTCAGATTACCAGTGTGGAAAGACCCGAAATAGAATTAGGCAGACGTGCGTATGACATGTTGAAGGATTTCATTGCCGGCAAGACCATAGAAGAAGGGGATCTCCTCTGTACGCCGGTATTTTCCGAGAGCTGTGGTTGTGAAAAGAGGGATAGAGAGGATAGTACAGAGATCAGAAGACGATATGTAAAGGAGAGAATCCATCTTACAACTTATTCGGAAATCGTTAAATCCTCGTCAGTTAATTTTACGGGTGCAATGACCTTTGAAAATATTTTGGAAAAGATTCGGAAATACGTGGAAATGATGGAGATAGAGGAGTTTTATCTCTGTATGTGTGTAGTGAATGAATATTATGGAGAAGAGCCGTTCCCCAAGGTCGGGGTGAAAGGTGGCACACCGAATATGACAGGGTATGCACCGGAGATATGCGTTCCCATTGTTTACAGAGACGGGTGTTTCTCGCAACATGGCAGGTTTTCATCAAAAGAATTGCTGCCCCGGGAATATACGAAGGATGCATACGGAAGATATTATACGGTGATACCGATTCACTATCAGGAAAGAAGTTACGGATATTGCGTTCTTGGGAACAGTCGTTTGATGATGGACAGTGAGCTGTTTCATATTTTCATTATGAACATTAATAATGCGCTTGAGAATTTAAGAAAGCAGAACATGCTGAACGCAATGGTAGAGCGTCTGAACAGAATGTGGGTATATGATACCCTTACGGGAATCTTTAACAGAGCCGGATTTTTTAAATTTGCCCCGAATATTATTGATGAAGCGCTTCGCAAGGGAAATGATCTGTTTGTCTTTTTCCTGGATTTGGATGGGCTGAAAGTTGTAAATGATAAATATGGACATGATGAGGGAGATGCTTTCATTAAGGCAATGGCCGATGTACTCAGCCGGGTTCATCGACATGGAGAACTCCTGATGCGCTACGGCGGTGATGAATTTGTGGTTTTAGCACAGGGATACAGTCGGGAAGATGCGGAAAATTACATAAAAAAGGTTCGAGAAGGGATTGCGGAATATAATCGGATCTCAGAGCATCCGTATACTCTGGAGGCGAGTATGGGATATTCTATCATGGCGCCGGTGGAAAACCTGGACCTGGAAGCATTTATTGAAACTGCGGATCAGGAAATGTATAAGGACAAAAATGAAAAGAAGCGCAAAAAATTAGAAGCCGAAAAGATGAAAGAAAATAGACCGTGATCTTTATCCACAGGGAAACTGCCATGCGTTACCTGTACAGTTAACTAAGACCAGGCACCCTTACGGCACATGGAAAATTCCGCTTAGTGCTGCTTTGTTCCCAACCTGACACGGTTCGCAGATTTCCATTGCGTAAGACCCAATCGTCAAACGCCACTTATACAGGGCGGCCATGACAGCTTCCCTGTATACAAAGCTGCACGGTCTGTTTCGAGGTTCTGGTCTTTGAAAACCGAAAATACCTTCTTGTAGTATAGGGGCTTTTGGAGTGTTTGTCAACCGAAAGAAAAGAGACTTTGGCGGCGGTTTTGACAGGAGGTAATGAGTTTGCTGATACTGGGATTAAATAAGACAACTTTGTTGGATTATCCGGGATGCGTTGCGGCCACTGTTTTTACGGGAGGCTGTAATTTCAGATGTCCCTTTTGTCAGAACAGCGGGCTGGTATTAGAACCTTTTGTGGAGGATTCCGCAAAAGGGGTCATTTCGGAGGAGGAGATTCTGACATTTTTAAAAAAGAGAAAGAATGTCCTCAAAGGAGTTTGTATAACCGGAGGAGAGCCCACGCTTCAGGCGGATCTTCCGGATTTTCTCGACCGGATCAGGAAAATAGGATACCGGGTGAAGTTAGATACAAACGGCTATCAGCCGGAAGTTTTGAAAGAGCTTTTGACAGAAGGACTTCTTGATTATGTTGCTATGGATATTAAGAATTGTCCTGATAAATATGAAAAAACAGCGGGATTAGACTGTGCGGATACAGGAATAAACCTTGAGAGAATTAATAAATCCATTGAGTTGCTGGTTGGCGGGAATATTGAATATGAATTCCGCACCACAGTGGTAAAAGAGCTCCATACGCTTGATGATATGGTTCGGATCGGGGAGTGGATCAGAGGCGCACGTGCTTATTTTTTACAGAAATTTCAGGATAACGGAAACAATATTTGTGAGGGATACCATGAACCGGACGAAGGGACCATGCGAAAAATGCAGCGTGAGCTTTCCATGATTCCGGGACTGGAAAGAAGGGTTCACCTGCGGGGAATGGAATAGAGATGGATACGATGATTGTAGATCGGGAAAAGTACATGAAAGAGGCGATTCGGCAGGCTAAAAAAGCCTATGCGTTGGGGGAGGTTCCCATAGGCTGTGTAATCGTCTATGAAGGGAAAATTATTGGGAGAGGATATAACCGCAGAAATACAGACAAAAATACTCTTGCCCATGCGGAAATTACAGCAATTAATAAAGCTAGCAAAAAGATTGGAGATTGGCGGCTGGAGGGTTGTACGCTCTATGTGACGCTGGAGCCTTGTCAGATGTGTGCGGGAGCGATTGTACAGGCAAGAATTGATGAGGTAGTGATGGGAAGTATGAATCCCAAAGCGGGATGCGGCGGTTCAATCTTAAATATTCTGGAGATGCCGGAATTTAATCATCAGGTACGGGTTGTTCGCGGAGTCCTGGAAGAGGAGTGTTCACAAATGCTCACCCGTTTTTTTAAAGAACTGCGGGTGCGCAATAAGATAGAAAAGGAAGAAAGAAAACGAATAGCAGAAAATCAGGATGAGTAAGAAATTGCTTGTATATAGTAAGATACCCAGAGTTGGCCGTCAGGCCAACTCTTTTTACGTATCAACAATATTTTGTATCCATGTACCGCTTCGAACCATGAAAAATCCGATAGCGACTTTGATGATTTCTGTGAACTGGACAAGGAAGAACACCAGTTGGATAGATAATAAGGTATGGTTCGCAAGGACATAGGCAAAAGGAATGATAAGAACCCATGTGTATACACTGTCAAAAAGAAAGGTGATTCCGGTTTTTCCGCCGGAACGGAGCGTAAAGTAAGTACAATGTGAAAATGCGCACAGGGGCATAACCAGCGCAGAAATCAGGATAAAAGTTCTAGCCAGTTCTTTGATGCTTTCCTCGGTTTTGTAAATGGCTGGGAAATATCTTCCCACCAGAATCATAAATGCAGCTACGACAGCGCAGCATCCCACGCTGAAAAAAATCATCTTGTTGTCAGCATCTTTGGCTTCTTCTATTTTACCGGCGCCCAGAAGTTGGCCCACCACGATAGAGATACAGCCCCCTAACTGGATATAAACAATATTAAAAAGGTTAGTGATTGTGGAAGAGATATTTTGTGCTGCGACCACCTCAAGCCCACGTACGGCATAACACTGCGAAATCACCGCCATGCCGGAAGCCCAGAGCATTTCATTCAGCATAAGAGGGGTTCCCTTAATAAAGATTCCCTTAAAAATATGACGGGGAATCAGAGGACTTTTGTATGCCCCCACGATGTATGGATTCTCTGTTTTATGCATGTGTGTCCATATAACAACAATGCTACATTCGATAAAACGGGCAGCCACCGTTGCAATGGCAGCGCCTGAAACACCCATAGCCGGAATCGAATCTCCTATTCCGAAGATGAGAGCATAGTCCAGAATCAGATTAGTGACTACGGCAATGATCCCTGCCAGCATGGGAACAAAAGTCTGCCCGGTTTCGCGGATAGAACTAATGTAGGTCTGAGTAAGAGCGAAAGGCACGAGACCAATCATCATGATTGCAAGGTATTCTTTACCATAATTTAAGGCGAGAGTGATATCGCCTACGCTTCCTGTATCATTCAGGTACAGAGAAATAAGCTGTGTATTGCAGAACCCAAAGAGGCAAAGCGCTATGCCGGAAAGAAGAGCGCTTGCATACATCTTAAAACGGAAGGCATACTTCTGGCCCTCGTAATCACCCTTTCCATAAAATTGTGTACCAAAAATTCCGGCACCGGAAACACCGCCGAAAATACAGATATTGAATACAAATATTAATTGATTAACGATAGCAACACCGGACATTTGTTCAGTACCGATCTGTCCTACCATAATATTATCCAGAAAACTTACAAAACTGGTAATTGCATTTTGGATGATCATGGGAACTGCCAGACAAAGTACGTGATGGTAAAATTGTTTGTCACCGATAAATGTTGATTTGAATTTTTGCCACATTATGATTAATCTCCCTGTATGTAAAAACCGGACGTATAACTGCGCCACTGCCAGTCAGAATATTGTAATCAATCCGTATAGGAAAGTCAATGTGTATTTTTCTGGCTGTATTTACCGGCTGTTTGCTGCCTAGAAGCGAAAATTTTTTCGTGGATGCTTTGATACGAGAATATCTCTTTGTTTGGACATCGCAACATGGGTATATATTTCCGTTATGTTGATAGAACTGTGTCCCAGCATCCCCTGAATGTAACGGATATCAACATCCGCTTCTAATAAACTTGTGGCGAAGGTATGACGGAACATGTGCGGTGTTATATGCTGTTCTATGGCGGCTAAGGCGGTATACTTGTTGATCATTCTGCGGATGGACTGGTCAGAGAGAGGCCTGCCGGAGTGATTGACAAAAAAGTGACCGCAGTTTAGTATTTGCTTTTCAAAAGATTTTTTATATTCTTCTAAAACAGAAATTACATCGTCATTTCCAATTTGGACTCTTCTTTCCTTGGAGCCTTTACCATAAATAAGGATAATTTTGTCGTAGAGATTTACGTCAGCAGCTTTTAAGGAACACAATTCGGATATTCTGATTCCGGTAGCAAAAAGGAGCTCAATGACAGCAATATCCCTAAGAGTGCTCTGTTTTTGATAGTCGGTTTTTACATAGGAATGCTGCCGATATATTGCCGACAAAAAAGTCTCAACGGTATGAAGGGGGATTGTCTTGGGCAGGATAACCGGTTCGCGGAACTTTATCTGTATCTTATTAAAAGGATTCCTGTCAAGAATTTCACGATATTCCCAATAATGGAAAATTGCTTTGAGGGAAGCAATTTTCCGTTTCACGGTTTTGGGTTTATATTTCTGATGGAGTTCGGCAATATAATTTTCCAATGTGGCAGGTGTTATGCTCTTTATTTCTGCGTCCTGAAACTTTTCGCAAAACTGTGTCAGATCGATCCTGTATGCTTTCAGGGTTTTCTCGTCTAGCCGTTTTTGAGACTGGCAATAGTCTAGATAGTCGTTGATGAATATAATTAAGCTGCTCATAGTGAGACCTCCTTTTATGTATTTGATTCAAATAAACATTTAATTCTTATTATATAGAACTATTAGTATAATGTGGATGAAAGAATTAATTTTCTTATGGGAATAAGGTCGATAAGGAAAGCCTTCCAGAGATGATGATTTTCGAATATAATAAAAATGCTTGATATGATTCTGAGAAATGAGGTATAGAAATATGAAGGAATCCAATGCTTTAAAGCTGACTATGCTTGGAACTGGGAATGCGCTTACAACAAGATGCTATAATACTTGCTTTACCCTATCACATGGTAAGAAGACCTTTTTGGTAGATGCCGGAGGGGGCAATGAGATTATCAGAATTTTGCAGGAGGAGGAGATATCTCTCGTTGAAATTCATGATTTTTTTATTACTCATGCACATTCAGACCATATATTAGGTGCGGTCTGGGTTATTCGTGTGATCGGGCAGATGATAAACAAAAACCAGTACGAGGGAGAACTGCGAATTTATGCACATGGGCAATTGATAAAGGATTTGCAGATGATTTGCGGGGTGGTTCTGATGAAAAAGGTTACGGATTTATTTGGAGGTAGGATCAGCTTTATAGAGATTGCCGATGGGATGGAATGTACAGTCATTGATGAAGAAATTCAGTTTTTTAACATACAGTCAACAAAGCTTTTGCAGTATGGATTCGAGCTAAAAAAATATGGTTTGGTATTCTGCGGGGACGAGCCATTAAAAGAGACTTTACAGTCAAAAGCAGAACACGCTAAATATTTACTGCATGAGGCCTTTTGCTTATATGAGGAACGGGAAAAGTTTAAGCCTTATGAGAAACATCACAGTACAGTTAAGGATGTGTGTATCCTCGCAGAAAGCCTGAATGTGGAAAATTTAATTTTAATGCACACGGAGGACAGTCATATTGAGAATCGTAAGGCATTGTATCTGAAAGAGGGTTCTAAGGAATATCATGGCAATCTGATGATACCGGATGACCGGGAAAAAATATGGATTGTAAATGTAAAATAGGAATAAATATGGCCAAGAGAAGGGGGAACGGAAAAACATCTGATACTTTTTAATTTCATTTTAATTGATAATGAAGCTGACTTAGATGATTAGTCTTTAAATGGAAAAGTGTATAAATTATCTCATGCAAAAAGCGTACACTGTTGGCATTGTGTACTTTTTTCATATAGGTGACCACTATCAGAAAAGAATGGAGTGCTGTTTGTGATAGAGCCATTCATGATAAACCTAAATTTATTAAGCATGCACGTGACAAAATGTGGTTATCTAATTTAGAAATAATGCTGGATATTTTGGAGGTATATTAATTTACGGCGGTAAGATATTCAGAAGACGACGAATCGGTTATCTTATCTCTAAATGAGATAGATATTATAGAAAGGGGAAAAGATGAGAAAGATGTGCATTTGAAAATCGGCAAAGCTACATTGTAATGTTCAACTGAATATCACAATGAGTATGAGATGTATTCTCGTAGCCCTAATAGAAAAAGCATATTCCTTATATTTTTAAGGCATTAATTATAGATTGTCTGGAAAAATAAGAGATATACTACAGTGCCAAGATGGAGAGATCTAAAGAGGTTTTGCGGTAGAGATGGTTGGGAATTATATTAAGACTCAGATCATTATTTTTATCAGAAAGTAGATAATAATGGAAATATACGAATGACGAAAGTCTCTAAAGAATCTGGTGAAATCCATACAAAAATGCAGAAGTGAATTTTGGGAAAACAGTTAAAGGATACACGGGAATATTATCTGATAATGGTATTCAGCGAAAGGCGCTTGGAGGAATCTGAGCGTTTTTGTGTTGTATACGAATTTTAGGTCAAAGAAAAAAGAAATATATGTATATTGTGCAGGATGTTGAAAACAGGTATGATGAAGATAAATATTTGTCGATATGTAGGAGTTTTTGTAATATATGGTTATTATACGGAAATATTATTAAATGTTAATAAAGAATATTAAGAATGATGGATAATTGAATATTATCGGTCAGAAGTTTGATTGGATATATAATTTTGAAAGGTA